>JAITVS010000031.1 GCA_031285685.1 Tannerella sp. | reverse complement strand
ATTTCCGTAAGTAATTGGTTCAATGTATTTTCCCGTTCATCATTGGCATTCATATTAGCATTCTTACCACGTGCACGGCCTACTGCATCTATTTCATCAATAAATACGATACAGGGTGCTTTTTCTTTCGCCTGACGGAATAAGTCACGCACACGTGATGCACCAACCCCGACAAACATTTCCACAAAATCCGAACCCGACAAAGAAAAGAACGGAACGTTCGCCTCACCAGCCACAGCCTTGGCCAAGAGGGTTTTTCCTGTTCCCGGAGGTCCTACAAGCAATGCTCCCTTGGGTATTTTACCTCCGAGTTCGGTATACTTACCCGGATTCTTCAAAAACGAAACAATCTCTTCCACTTCCTGTTTTGCTTCAGCAAGTCCGGCAACATCTTTAAAGGTTACTTTATTTTTTCCGTCTTTATCAAAAAGCTGCGCTTTTGATTTCCCCACGTTAAAAACTCCTCCCATACCTCCGCCACCGGCGCCCCCTGACATACGACGCATAAGAAGAAACCAGATCAGGATGATAAGAACAAACGGGCCGATAGAAATGAGTACATTCCATAACATGTCATCCCCTTCTTTAAACGTAACATTCGCAGAGATTTTACTCTCAGACACTTCTTTATCATAAAAGTCTGAAAACTTGTCTGCCGAAGGTATTTTAACCATCACCTTAGCACCGAGTTCCGATGCTTTTTCCGCATCCTGCTTAAAGACATCCTTATATCTGTCCTTTTTAACTGTGGCTTCCACAACATTTTTCTTGTTGTAAACAACCATATCTTCAAAAACATCATTACGCACCATCTGCTGAAACTCCGTCCATCCGATTTCTTTCACCGTCGAAGAATCATTTACAAGATACAATGCAATCAGGGGAATAAAAATCAATGCATAAATCCACCAGAGATTAAAACCGGGTTTCTTATTTCCATTCGGATTTTTTTGATAATTATTGTTGTTATTTTTGAAAGTGTCTTTATCTTTTTCTTCCATACTCATATTTATCCAAGATCAATAAATTAGTCTATATCC
Organism: Tannerella sp.; assembly: GCA_031285685.1. Classification (GTDB taxonomy): domain Bacteria; phylum Bacteroidota; class Bacteroidia; order Bacteroidales; family Tannerellaceae; genus Tannerella. The sequence goes on along the minus strand of JAITVS010000031.1, from coordinate 34,732 downwards.
GGAATTTTCGTTATTTTCGAATCTTCCCATAAATTCTCAAGCCGATAAAAAGCACGTATTTCCGGCAAGAAAATATGGACAATAATCGTGCCATAATCCATCCCTACCCATTGGGTATTACGCAAACCATCTACGGAAAGGGGCTTCTCTTTCAACTCTTTGTTAACCATATCCCATACCGAATCTGATAACGCTGATATCTGATTTGGATTACTTCCTTCGCATATAACCATATATTGGCATATAGCACCTGACATTTCTCTAAAATCTACCGTAACGATATCCCGTCCTTTTTTCTCCTGCAATCCTTTAATGATTGTATCTAACAATAATTGTATTTGATTCATCCAATAAATAGTCCTTTTTATTCTTAATGCGCAAAGATAGTGCAAGCCGGGAGGAATACAAAATAAATCTCATTTATTTTGTTCTTACTGAAGCGCCACCTTTTTTATGAAAAGATTATGCTAGAGAGGAATACAGAATAAGTTGAATTATTTTCCTCAAACATTTTGAGAAAACAAAAAAAAGATATACTTTTGCACCGTCAAAATACCAGACATTGTTCTATGGTGTAATGGTAACACGTCAGATTCTGGTCCTGAAATTCAAGGTTCGAGTCCTTGTAGAACAACACTGAAAAAACCAATTATTTGAAATCAAATAATTGGTTTTTTTTCACTGCAAATTCGGGATCAATCCCAAATTCGACAATTGTTTTTTTGCTTATGATTGTTTCTCAACGGAATTCCAACTTCCCGCAGGTAGAAATAGCATTTATTTACCCTTCAACAAAGAGCCCAGTAATCCACGTCCGAATTTAAATAAAGTATTAACAGCTTCACGTTTGGCTTTTGTTGAAACCATTTTGGTTAAACTGCCGACCATACTATTATCCTGTTCGCGTTTTTTCTGACGATCAAGTCGCTCTTGCTCGATACGTTCCGACCGCTCCTGCTTTTCCTTTTCTTTTTGTAGCCTGGCATCTTCTTTCTGACGTTCCTCATCTTCTTTTGCCTGCTGATTTTTTTCAATCCGTTCGGACAATATTTCAAACGCCGATTCCCGGTCTATAGTACGCTCATATTTGCCAAAAACAAGCGATGTCTGCATAATCCGCTGGCATTCACCCGGCGTTATCGGACCGGCCTGTCCTTCAGGAGGAATAACCACAGCCTTCTCTACCATTGCAGGACTACCCTTTTCATCCAAAAAGGATATCAAAGCCTCTCCTACTCCCAATTGCGTGATAACATCTTCTGTTTTAAAAGCCGGATTTTGACGAAACGTAGACGCCGCAGTAGATACGGCTTTCTGATCACGTGGAGTAAATGCACGTAAAGCATGCTGCACACGATTTCCCATCTGGCCCAGTATGGATTCCGGTACATCAAGCGGATTCTGTGTACAAAAATACACACCCACTCCTTTTGATCGTATAAGTCGCACCACCTGCTCTATCTTCTCCAGTAAAGCTTTTGATATATCGTTAAACAACATATGTGCTTCATCAAAGAAAAAGACAAGCTTGGGTTTGTCCAGATCCCCTACTTCAGGCAGTTCTTCAAATAATTCAGATAAAAGATAAAGTAAAAATGAGGTATAAATCTTCGGTGAACGTATCAATTTATCCGCTTCAAGAATATTGATAACACCCCTTCCTCCCTGCGTCTGCATAAAATCAAAAATATCCAGTGCAGGTTCTCCGAAAAATTTATTGCCGCCCTGTTCTTCAAGGGTCAACAATCCTCGTTGTATCGCCCCAATGCTGGCCGGTGATATATTTCCATAAGAAACGGTATATTTACTACGCTCTGTTCCGATATGTTCCAGAAGCTTACGTAAATCTTTCAGATCGAGAAGAAGTAACTGTTCGTCATCAGCTATACGAAATGCCATCGTCAACACACTGCTTTGTGTTTCATTCAAATCAAGCAGGCGGCTCAGCAGCAATGGCCCCATCTCCGATATGGTAGTCCTTAACGGATGTCCCTGTTCACCGAAAATATCCCAGAAACAGACCGGAAATCCGCGATATTCAAAACCCTTGGATATTAAATTGTTATCATCTACACTTTTTTGCAAATGAACATTTCCGCCACCGGCTTTACTTACACCCGATAAATCTCCCTTTATATCCGTCGCAAAGACGGGAACGCCCATACTACTGAACGTTTCCGCCATATTTTGCAACGTACATGTCTTGCCTGTACCGGTAGCACCGGTTATCAGGCCATGACGATTTGCCATTTTGGGAACAAGACATAGTTCCTTATCGCCCGCAATGGCTATTAAAGCATTTTGTGTTTTATCAAACATGGTTATGATGAATTTTATTAATCCTTCATCTCCATCTTAATACTATCATCTTCTCTGGAACGAACATTCGAGCGTATCGAAGCATTTCGTTCAAATTCATCTTTCATTCCTACAAGGATACGTTCATATTCACGCTGTCCCGTACCTGCAGGTATAAGATGGCCGCATATTACATTTTCTTTCAAGCCTTCCAGATAATCCGTCTTTCCGTTGATCGCTGCTTCATTCAATACCTTTGTAGTTTCCTGGAACGAAGCGGCCGACATGAAGCTTGATGTTTGCAGTGCCGCACGGGTAATACCTTGTAATATCTGGTTTGTCGTTGCAGGAATAGCATCACGTACCAGAACAAGTCTCATATCACGACGCTTCAACTGACTGTTTTCATCTCTCAGCTTACGTGCAGTAACAATCTGTCCCGGTCTGAGATTTTGAGAGTCACCGGCATCGGTAACCACTTTCTTACCCCATATACGGTCATTTTCGTCCATAACATCCAGTTTGTCTACCACCTGCTGTTCCAAAAAGCGCGTATCTCCCGGATCAACCACTTCTACTTTACGCATCATTTGACGTACAATAACTTCAAAGTGTTTATCATTGATCTTTACACCTTGCAGACGATAGACATCCTGCACTTCATTCACGATATATTCCTGAACAGCAGTAGGTCCTTTTATCGCAAGAATATCAGCAGGAGTAGTAGCACCATCAGAAAGAGGCATACCGGCACGAACATAATCGTTTTCCTGTACCAACAACTGCTTGGATAACGGAACCATGTATTTCTTTTCTTCTCCCAGTTTGGAAGTAACTATTATCTCGCGATTACCGCGTTTTATCTTACCAAACGTCACCTCACCATCTATCTCGGAAACAATAGCCGGATTTGACGGGTTACGTGCTTCGAATAACTCAGTCACACGAGGAAGACCTCCGGTGATATCACCGGTTTTACCTACTGCACGAGGTATTTTAACCAATACTTCACCCGTTTTAACAGTATCACCTTCAGACTTTGTCAAATGCGCTCCAAGAGGTAGAGAATAGTTCTTCAATGCATTTTTCTTTGGATCCATAATATAAGCAGAAGGGGCCTTGGTTTTATCTTTAGATTCAATGATAATCATTTCTTTCAAACCGGTCGTTTCGTCGCTTTCCACCTTATAAGTGATATTTTCCACCATACTTTCAAAAGCGATTTTACCATCTGCTTCCGCAATAATTACAGCATTAAACGGGTCCCACTCCATAATTTTATCCCCTTTCTTAACTGCATCTCCATTACCAAAGAACAACTTCGAACCATAAGGGATATTATTATTATGCAGAACAATTTTCGTATGCGGATCAACAATACGCATTTCGGCAAGGCGGCTCACAACAACATTACATTTGTCATCTACAGAGTAAACCGTGCGTAACTCATCTATTTCCAGTACACCATCATATTTTGAAACAAGACTGTTTTCCGTCGCAATATTAGATGCAATACCTCCAACATGGAATGTACGAAGAGTCAACTGCGTACCCGGCTCTCCAATAGACTGTGCGGCAATAACACCAACCACTTCACCTTTCTGAACCATCTGTCCCGTAGCAAGGTTTCGGCCATAGCATTTCGCACATACGCCTTTCTTGGATTCACAAGTAAGAACCGAGCGAATCTCTACGCTTTCTATCGGCGAATCCTGTATCTCCTGCGCTTCTTTCTCACGAATTTCTTCACCCGCCTTTACAATTATTTTTCCGGTAATAGGATGAATGATATCATGAACAGAAACACGTCCGAGAATTCGCTCGTAAAGTTTAGCTATAACTTCTTCGTTATTTTTAAGTTCCGTACATGTCAAACCACGTAGTGTTCCGCAATCTTCTTCATTAATAATGACATCATGGGAAACATCCACCAGACGACGTGTCAGGTATCCCGCATCAGCAGTCTTCAAAGCCGTATCAGCCAAACCTTTACGAGCACCATGTGTAGAGATAAAATACTCCAGCACAGACAAACCTTCTTTAAAGTTTGACAAAATCGGATTTTCAATGATCTGACCACCGTCACTACCGCTTTTTTGCGGCTTAGCCATCAATCCACGCATACCGGAAAGCTGACGTATCTGTTCCTTAGAACCACGGGCCCCGGAATCCATCATCATATAAACAGAGTTAAACCCATCATTATCAGCACTTAACTTATCAATAAGAATTTTTGACAATCTGCTGTTAATATGAGTCCACGTATCAATAATCTGATTATAGCGCTCGTTATTGGTAATGAAACCCATACTATAGTTAGCTACGATTTGTCCAACTTCATCATATCCTTCCTTTACCAAAATATCTTTTTCATCCGGAATAAGCACATCTGCCAGATTAAATGACAAGCCTCCCTTGAACGCCATGTAGTATCCGAGATTCTTTATATCATCAAGGAATTGACAAGTACGTGCAACACCACATATTTTTATAACATCACTGATGATATCACGCAGAGCCTTTTTTCCTAATACTTCATTGACAAAACCTACTTCTTTAGGAATATACTCATTGATCATCAAACGACCAACGCTTGTTTCGATAAATTTCCTGACGAACTCTCCGTTTTCATCTACATCATCAACACAAACTTTTATTATCGCATGTATATCAAGTTTGCCTTCGTTATAAGCAATAGTCGCTTCTTCCGATCCGTAGAAAATCAATCCTTCCCCTTTCATCCCGGGGCGGGTCTTTGTAATATAATATAACCCAAGCACCATATCCTGTGAAGGTACCGTAATAGGCGCTCCATTAGCAGGATTCAGTATGTTATGTGAAGCAAGCATCAGCATTTGCGCTTCAAGTATAGCTTCATTTCCAAGCGGTAAATGAACAGCCATCTGATCCCCGTCGAAATCCGCATTAAATGCGGTACATGCCAACGGGTGTAGTTGAATAGCCTTTCCTTCTATCATTCTCGGCTGAAACGCTTGTATACCCAAGCGGTGCAATGTTGGGGCACGGTTAAGAAGCACCGGATGTCCTTTCATTACATATTCAAGAATATCCCATACAACCGGTTCCTTACGGTCTACAATCTTTTTTGCAGATTTAACAGTTTTCACTATTCCGCGCTCTATCAACTTGCGGATAATAAACGGTTTATATAATTCGGCCGCCATATCCTTAGGAATACCGCATTCCCCCATTTTAAGCTCCGGACCAACAACGATAACCGAACGTGCGGAATAGTCCACACGTTTTCCCAACAAGTTCTGACGAAAGCGTCCTTGTTTTCCTTTCAAACTGTCGGATAAAGATTTCAGCGGACGATTTGCATCCGATTTAACTGCGCTCGATTTTCTTGAATTATCAAAAAGCGAATCAACAGCCTCCTGTAACATACGTTTTTCATTACGCAGGATTACCTCAGGCGCCTTTATATCAATCAACCGTTTAAGGCGATTATTTCGTATAATAACACGACGATACAAATCATTCAGGTCAGATGTAGCAAAACGACCTCCGTCAAGCGGAACAAGCGGACGCAATTCCGGAGGAATTACCGGAACAACCTTCACAACCATCCACTCCGGTTTATTCCGTCCCTTAGATGCACGGAAAGACTCCACAACCTGCAGACGTTTCAATGCTTCATTCTTACGCTGCTGCGAAGTATCCGTCATCGCATGATTACGTAAATCATACGAAAGGGCGTCCAAATCCAGTCGGACCAGTAAATCATATATTGCTTCCGCACCTATTCTTGCAATAAACTTATTCGGATCTGTATCCTCGAGCATTTGATTTTCTTTTGGCAGACCATCAAGTATCTGAAGGTACTCTTCTTCCGACAATAGATCCAATTCATTTACCGTATCAACACCCCCCTTTTGTATGACAACATAGCGTTCATAATAAATGATAGAATCCAGCTTTTTAGTCGGTAATCCTAATAAATAACCGATTTTATTCGGTAAAGTACGGAAGTACCATATATGTGCTACAGGTACCACCAAATGTATATGCCCGGTACGTTCACGACGCACTTTCTTTTCAGTAACTTCCACACCGCACCGGTCGCAAACTATGCCTTTATAGCGGATTCGTTTATATTTACCGCAATAACATTCATAATTTTTTACGGGACCAAATATGCGCTCGCAAAACAAACCATCACGTTCCGGTTTATATGTACGATAATTTATTGTTTCCGGTTTAAGCACTTCACCGTGAGAATTTTCTAAAATCTCTTCCGGTGATGCCAACCCAATTGTTATTTTTGTAAAGTCACTCTTTATTTTTGTATCTTTTCTGAATGCCATTTTTATCTGATTTATAAAGAGTTAATTATTCTAATGTAAAACTCAAACACAAACCTCTTAACTCATGGAGAAGAACGTTCAACGACTCCGGAATACCCGGCTTCGGCATAGGTTCACCTTTAACAATCGCTTCATAAGTTTTAGAACGTCCGACCACATCATCCGATTTCACAGTAAGTATTTCCTGAAGGATATGTGAAGCTCCGAATGCTTCGATTGCCCAGACCTCCATCTCTCCGAAACGCTGACCTCCAAACTGAGCCTTACCTCCGAGCGGCTGCTGCGTAATTAAAGAATACGGACCGATAGAACGCGCATGCATTTTATCATCAACCATGTGTCCCAGCTTAAGGAAATAGGTAACACCTACCGTGGCGGGTTGATCAAAACGTTCACCCGTACCTCCGTCATACAAATATGATTTTCCGTAACGTGGGAGCGTGGCTTTGTCCGTCCATGCATTTAAATCATCCAAGGAAGCGCCGTCAAAAATCGGAGTAGCAAATTTTTCTCCCAGAACCTGTCCTGCCCAACCTAGAACAGCTTCAAATATTTGTCCCAGATTCATACGTGAAGGTACACCCAGAGGATTCAAACAGATATCCACCGGTGTTCCGTCCTCTAAGAACGGCATATCTTCCTGACGTACGATTTTTGATACAATACCTTTATTTCCATGGCGACCAGCCATTTTATCACCGACTTGTATCTTACGCTTTTTCGCTACATAAACCTTGGCTATCTGAATAATACCGGTTGGCAACTCATCACCAATCGTCAAATCAAACTTTTTGCGACGAAGTTCTGCATCCAGTTCTTTATATTTTTTCAGATAATTGACAATCAAGCTCTTGACCAACTCATTTGTATGAGTATCAGTAGTCCACTTACTCACCTGAACTGTATTGTAATCAAGATCTTCTAGAGCTCTCTTTGTAAATTTGGTTCCTTTGGCTATCACATCCATATTAAGATAATCCTTAACTCCTTGCGATGTTTTACCATTCGTCAGAGTTAACAATTTTTCAATAAGCATAGCTTTCAGTTCCCACATTTTCTTATCATACTCTTCTTCCAGTTTCGGAATAACCGCCTTTTCTGTCTGACGACTATTCTTTTTCTTAATAATTCTGGAAAAAAGACTTGTTCCTATGACAACACCATGTAACGAAGGGGTTGCTTTCAATGAAGCATCCTTTACATCTCCGGCTTTATCACCGAATATGGCACGCAATAATTTTTCTTCGGGAGAAGGATCCGATTCGCCTTTAGGAGTAATCTTACCTATAATTATATCACCAGGATTGATACGGGCACCTACACGTACAATACCCCTTTCATCCAAGTCTTTAATTGCATCTTCACTAACATTCGGAATATCAGATGTCAGTTCCTCCATACCACGTTTTGTTTCGCGAACTTCCAGAATATATTCATCCACATGAACAGATGTAAATATATCATCACGTACAATGCGCTCATTAAGTACAACGGCATCTTCATAGTTATACCCTTTCCATGGCATGTAGGCTACTTTAACATTACGTCCTAAAGCAAGCTCTCCATTTTGTATCGAATAACCCTCCGTAAGGATTTCTCCTCTTTCTACACGCTGTCCGCGAACACAGATAGGACGCAGGTCTACAGTTGTACTCTGGTTTGTTTTACGCCATTTCGGAATATAATAGGCTTTGACCGCGTCTTCGAAGTTAATAAATTCTTCATCTTCCGTACGGTCGTATTTGATTTTTATAGTGGTAGAGTCAACATATATCACTTCTCCCGCCCCTTCTGCCATAATCTGCGTACGGGAGTCACGCGCAACCTGTGCTTCGATACCCGTACCGACAATAGGAGCTTCCGCGTGAATCAGCGGAACAGCCTGGCGCATCATGTTTGATCCCATCAAAGCACGGTTTGCATCATCATGCTCAAGGAAAGGAATCAAGGCCGCTGCAATGGAAGCAATCTGTGTAGGAGCCACGTCCATTAAATCAACTTCTTCCGGACTCACTACCGGAAAATCCGCTTCAAATCTTGATTTTACCCGGTCAAGAATAAAACGACCATCTGTATCCAACGGTGCATTACCCTGAGCTACGATTTTATCTTCCTCTTCTTCTGCCGTATAATAGCCTAATGCTTTTTCCGAAAAATCAACTTTACCCGCCTCCGCTTTACGATATGGAGTTGTAATAAAGCCCAGATCATTTATTTTCGCATACACACAAAGTGACGAAATCAAACCGATATTCGGACCTTCAGGTGTTTCAATCGGACAAAGACGTCCGTAATGTGTATAGTGCACATCACGCACCTCAAATCCGGCACGGTCACGCGATAAACCTCCAGGTCCTAATGCCGACAGGCGGCGTTTGTGCGTAATTTCAGCCAGCGGATTTGTCTGATCCATAAACTGTGACAATGCATTCGTTCCGAAGAATGAATTCACTACCGAAGAAATGGTTTTCGCATTGATCAAGTCAATAGGCGTAAACACCTCGTTATCGCGCACATTCATACGCTCACGAACTGTACGCGACATACGTGCCAAACCTATACCAAATTGATTATAAAGTTGTTCACCGACCGTACGAACACGACGGTTACTTAAATGGTCAATGTCATCAACCACCGCTTTCGAATTGATCAGTTGTATCAGATATTTGATGATCTCAATAATATCTTCTTTTGTCAAAACTTTTATATCGTCACCAATCTGGAGATTAAGTTTGCGGTTGATACGAAAACGTCCGACATCTCCAAGGTCATAACGTTTTTCAGAAAAAAACAGATTTGTTATGACTTCACGTGCACTTGCATCATCTGCAGGTTCTGCATTACGTAACTGACGATATATATACAATACAGCCTCTTTCTCCGAGTTGCTCGGATCTTTTTGCAATGTATTGTAAATGATTGCATAATCATTCAGGTTTTGATCCTCACGATGCAATAATATATGCTGGGTTCCGGATTCAAAGACAGTTTCTATATTATCCTCATCCAGCGACGCCTCACGGTCAACAACAACATCATTACGTTCAATGGAAACCACCTCACCGGTATCTTCATCAACAAAATCTTCGACCCATGTTTTAAGCACGCGTGCAGCCAATTTGCGGCCTGCATATTTTTTCAGGTTTGCTTTTGTAACCTTAACCTCTTCTGCCAGGTTAAATATTTCAAGAATGTCCTTGTCACTTTCAAACCCTATCGCTCTCAATAAAGTTGTGACGGGTAATTTCTTTTTACGGTCGATATATGCATACATCACATTATTTATGTCTGTCGCAAATTCGATCCATGATCCTTTAAAAGGAATAATTCGTGCCGAATAAAGTTTTGTTCCGTTAGCATGTACGCTTTGTCCGAAGAATACTCCCGGAGAACGATGTAATTGAGAAACAACAACACGTTCGGCGCCATTTATAATAAATGTTCCACGGTCTGTCATATAAGGAATCGGACCGAGATAAACATCCTGAATAACCGTATCAAAATCTTCATGTTCCGGATCAGTACAATACAGTTTCATTTTTGCTTTAAGAGGCACACTATATGTCAACCCGCGTGCTATACATTCTTCCATCGTATAGCGCGGAGGATCCAGATAATAGTCAAGAAATTCCAGCACAAAATTATTGCGTGTGTCTGCTATCGGAAAGTTTTCTGTAAATACTTTATAAAGCCCCTCTTTTTTTCTCTTCTCTGGGGGCATATCTAATTGGAGAAAGTCTTGAAATGACTTCAATTGCACTTCGAGAAAATCAGGATAAGGAAGTTGATCTTTTATCGAAGCAAAGTTAATTCGTTGGGTTTTAGTTGTTGAAGACATCTATCGTAGGAATTAATTGAACTTAATAATAAAAATAGACACAAAAAGGTTAAGAACCCCATAATTGGGATTCTTAACCATTTACCTGCCAAGCAGGGTATATGAACTATTTAAGCTCAACTTCTGCTCCTGCTTCTTCCAGACTTTTCTTAATGCCTTCCGCATCTGATTTAGCTATGCCCTCTTTAACATTACTTGGAGCACCGTCAACCATATCTTTTGCTTCTTTCAAACCAAGACCGGTTAATTCTTTCACTAATTTTACAACTGCCAATTTATTAGCACCTGCTGATTTAAGAACCACATCAAATTCTGTTTTTTCTTCAACTGCCGCTGCACCACCTGCAGCAGGAGCAGCAACAGCAACAGCTGCAGCAGCCGGTTCGATGCCATATTCATCTTTAAGGATTGTTGCCAATTCGTTTACCTCTTTTACGGTAAGATTCACTAATTGTTCTGCAAAAGCTTTCAAATCTGCCATTTTCGTTATGATTTAAATGATTTATAATCTGTAAAAAACTATTTACGCTCTTCAAGCGTTTTTAAAAGTCCGTGTATTTTCTGTCCGCCATTAGACTGCAATGCAGAAATAACATTTTTCGCCGGTGACTGCAATAATCCGATTACATCTCCGATCAATTCTTCTCTGCTCTTTATTGTAGCCAATGCTTCCAAATCGTTTGCCGTATAGAAACCTTCCTGAACATAAGCTCCTTTCAGTTTCGGCCTTGCAGCATCCTTGTCTTTTGCGTCTTTAGTAAAATCCTGAATAAGACGCGCAGGTGCATTTGCTACATTTGCCAGCATAACAGCAGTATTCCCTTTCAATACACTATATAATTCCGAAAAATCGGTCTCTGCCACATTTTCCATTGCTTTTTTAAGCAATGTATTTTTCACCATGACAAGTTTAACTTCCTGCTTGTAGCATACTTTTCTCAACTTACTTGTTTTTTCAGCATTAAGAGCTTCAATATCTGTAAGATAAATATGAGGATACTGCTTCAATTGTTCAGTTAACTCGTTTATGATTCTGCCTTTATCTTCCTTTTTCATCGTCTCTAATTTTTAAAGTTATTAATCTTCAACTGATTTAGGGTCAATTTTAATACCCGGACTCATTGTTGAGGAAAGATAAATGCTTTTCAAATAAGTACCTTTAGCTGCAGAAGGCTTTAATTTAATCAATGTAGATATAAATTCCCTTGCATTATCATATATTTTACTTGCGTCGAAAGAAGATTTACCAACAGAAGAATGAACGATTCCGGTTTTATCGACTTTAAAGTCGATTTTACCTTGTTTCACTTCCTCTACCGCTTTACCTATATCGTTTGTAACCGTACCGCTTTTGGGGTTAGGCATCAAACCACGCGGACCTAAAATACGTCCTAAAGCACCAATTTTTCCCATGATGGAAGGCATTGTAATAATGATGTCTATGTCGGTCCAACCTCCTTTGATTTTCTCAACATATTCATCCAAACCGACATAATCAGCACCGGCAGCTTTTGCCTCTGCTTCTTTGTCGGGAGTACATAACGCAAGAACCCTGGTAACCTTTCCGGTTCCGTGTGGTAAAGAGACAACACCTCTTACCATTTGATTAGCTTTACGGGGATCAACTCCGAGACGGACATCAACATCTACGGATGCATCAAATTTAGTCAAAGTAATTTCTTTAACCAATGCCGATGCTTCTTTCAATGTATACGTTTTCCCGTTTTCAATTTTACCCGAAGCCAATTTCTGATTTTTTGTAAGTTTACTCATCTTTTACTTGACTTTTATTGGTTTATCCCGGGAATTCCCCTTTTACTGCAATACCCATACTTCTTGCTGTTCCGGCTACCATCCGCATAGCAGATTCAACCGTAAAACAGTTCAAGTCGACCATTTTGTCTTCAGCAATCTGTTTCACCATATCCCAAGTCACTTCCGCAACTTTTTTACGGTTTGGCTCAGCTGAGCCGCTTTTCTGTTTGGAAACTTCCAACAACTGAATAGCAACAGGAGGTGTTTTGACTATAAAATCAAACGACTTGTCAGAGTAATAAGTAATTACAACCGGTAATACTTTACCACCTTTGTCCTGGGTTCTGGCATTGAATTGCTTGCAAAACTCCATTATGTTAATACCCTTAGAACCTAAAGCCGGTCCTACTGGCGGAGAAGGATTTGCGGCTCCTCCTTTAATCTGCAACTTAAGTTGTCCAGCAATTTCTTTAGCCATTTTTCTTGATTTTTTTAACTACTATGATAAATAAAAAACAAAAAGAAATCAACTTTCCGTAACAAAAGTCTTATTCCTTTTCTACTTGTACATAACTCAACTCAAGTGGTGTTTTTCGTCCGAAGATTTTCACCATCACTTTAAGTTTCTTTTTCTCCGCATTAACATCCTCTATTACACCGGTAAAACCATTGAAAGGACCAAAGGTCACCTTCACTGTCTCACCGACAAAATATTGAAGATCAATATCCTCCTCCTGCTCCTGCAATTCGTCAACCGTACCTAAAACACGGCTTACTTCCGAAGGACGCAACGGAACCGGATTCTCAAGTCCGCCGAGAAATCCTATTACATTCGGAATATTTCTCAAACGGTGAGCTACCTCTCCTACCAGATTTGCCTCTACCAATACATAACCCGGCAAATAAGCACGCTCTTTCATTACTTTTTTGCCATTACGCACAGTAAATGTTTTTTCTGTCGGAATAAGTACCTGCGACACATATTGTCCCAAATCCGAATTTTTCATTTCGGATTCAATGTATTCACGCACCTTGTTCTCCTTTCCACTTATAGCACGGAGAACATAAAATTTAGGTTGGACGTCAGACATAACACAGATTAAATGTTGTCATAAACAAAACGCATCGCATGCTCAAATACGAAATCAACCGCAAAGACAACTAATGCTATGATTATGGAAGCAAATAAAACAACCACAGCACTATTGGAAAGCTCTGCCTTTGTCGGCCACGATACTTTATGTACAAGTTCGTTGTATGAATCTTTAATATAATTGACTATCTTCATTGATAATTTCTATTTAATTTGCACGGAAGGAGAGGCTCGAACTCCCGACAACTGGTTTTGGAGACCAGGACTCTACCAACTGAGCTACTTCCGTGTGATATATAGCCGGTCACTATTTCAGACCGGCTATAATTTTATTATTAGTCTACTAATTCTGTAATCTGACCAGCACCTACCGTACGTCCACCTTCACGGATAGCGAAACGAAGACCCACATTACAAGCAACCGGATAGATCAATTCAACCTGAATTGTTACGTTATCGCCAGGCATAACCATTTCAACACCTTCCGGCAATGTAATTTCACCTGTTACGTCCAATGTACGTATATAGAACTGAGGACGATATTTGTTATGGAATGGAGTGTGACGACCACCTTCTTCTTTCTTCAGGATATAAACTTCAGCCTTAAATTTAGAATGAGGTTTAACTTTTCCCGGATGGCAAAGCACCATACCACGTTTAATCTCGTTTTTATCAATACCACGAAGCAACAAACCTACGTTATCACCAGCCTGACCTTCGTCAAGAATCTTACGGAACATTTCAACACCTGTTACAACAGATTTTTTGTTTTCCGAACCTAAACCGATGATCTCAACTTCATCACCCGTATGAACAATACCTGTTTCAATACGACCTGTAGCAACTGTACCACGACCAGTGATAGAGAACACGTCTTCAACCGGCATAAGGAATGGTTTGTCAACATCACGCGGAGGCAGTGGAATCCATGTATCAACAGCATCCATCAACTCCATGATTTTATCTTCCCATTTCGGATCACCATTCAATCCACCCAATGCAGAGCCTTGAATAACAGGAGTATTATCTCCGTCAAAATCATAGAATGAAAGCAATTCACGCATTTCCATTTCCACAAGCTCCAACATTTCAGGATCGTCAACGCTGTCGCATTTATTCATAAACACCACCAAGCGAGGTACGTTTACCTGACGAGCCAAAAGAATATGCTCGCGAGTCTGAGGCATAGGACCATCTGTAGCAGCAACCACAATAATAGCACCGTCCATCTGAGCAGCACCAGTTACCATGTTTTTCACATAGTCGGCGTGACCCGGACAGTCAACGTGTGCATAGTGACGATTAGCTGTTTCGTATTCTACGTGAGACGTATTAATCGTAATACCTCTTTCTTTTTCTTCCGGGGCGTTATCGATAGAATCGAATGAACGTACTTCGGAAAAACCTTTTTTTGCCAAAACTGTTGTAATAGCAGCTGTCAAGGTTGTCTTACCATGGTCAACGTGACCAATTGTACCGATGTTAACATGCGGTTTCGTCCTGTTAAAATGTTCTTTTGCCATAATTCAAATATCCTTTTTTATATTAGTTAGAATGCTTATCCATCCTCTGATTTCTTTTTACTCAAGAGCCGGTGCCGAGAATTGAACTCGGGACCTCTTCCTTACCAAGGAAGTGCTCTACCCCTGAGCTACACAGGCTTATTATCATTTCGCCCACCTGAAGCAATCAAATCCATCATTTCGAGCCTCTTGTCGGATTCGAACCAACGACCCCGAGATTACAAATCACGTGCTCTGGCCAACTGAGCTAAAGAGGCATTTCCATAAAGAAGCCGCTTCGTTTTGGGGCGAAACGGCTGCAAATTTAGAAATTATTTTATAATCTACAAAATTTATTCGGTTTTTTTTCTATTTTTTTATTTAGCCTTACTTTTTTCTTTGTATTTCAGCAATTGTTTTTCCAACGCTTCTACCGCTGTATCAACAGCTTCCTCAAATGTATCGCAGATTTTTTCCGCAAAACAATCTCCGTTTTTGATTTTAATACGAATACCCGCACTCTTGTTTTTTACAGTTTCCGGCTTCACGACCTTCAATGCAACATCAGCCATAATAATACCTTCATAAAGATGTTCTAACTTAGACACTTTTTTTTCAATGAATGCTTCTAATTTCTCCGTCGCATCAAAATGAATTGATTTAATCTTAATATCCATAATAAATCCTCCTTACTTTTTTGCTCTTGGATGAGCGTTATAAACTTTTTTCAACTCCTCAAACGTCACATGTGTATACACCGATGTCGAAGCAAGGCTACTATGCCCTAACAGATTGCTGACCGCACTCATCTCTGCGCCGTCATTTAACATGCTCGTAGCAAAAGTATGCCTTAATACATGCGGACTACGCTTTGCCAAGGTAGGGATACCCGATAAATTCTTCTTCACTATATAATAAACAATAGCCGACGATACAGGTCGTCCGTCTTTCCTGACAAAAAAAGAAGAACAATCTACCTCAACTTCGCATCCCCTTACATTAATATAATGTACAATCATTTCCTTCAGACGATCTGCAAAAGGTATCAAACGCTGCTTATTCCGTTTTCCGGTAACTTTCAGCAACATTGCATCCAGATCTACATCTGTATTTTTTATACCGACAAGTTCCGAGCAACGAATACCCGTCTCATAAAACATTTCAATCATCAATTGGTTTCTCACCTCTTCAAAATCAGAATCATTCAGACTTACATCTAAAAGATTACTGATATCTTTCTCTTTTATAAAATAAGGCAATGCTTTTGATTTTTTAGGGCCGGAAACCAGCTTAAGCGGATGCTTCTGTACAATATCCTGACGAACCAAATATTTAAAAAACGACTGCAAAGATGTCAACTTCCTATTAACGGATGCCGGCGACAGCGATTGCTTCATTAATTCCATCATCCACCGGCGAACAATATCCGCATCAACTCTTTCAACGTCAAACACCTCTCCTTCCGCAACGACTTTTTCTTCCAGAAAAGCAACAAATTGCGATAAGTCATTAAAATACGAATTTACAGTATGAACTGAATAATTCCGTTCATACCGCAAATAATCTATAAACAAACTCGCGTATATCCTCACTTCGTCACATTCAATATGATGCTACGAATATACGATTTCTTTTCTCAAAAAACAAATAAAAAGGGTGAAAAGTTAAACAATCAGCTTTCAGCCTGCTGTAACTGCTTTACATAAATAGCATGAATACGCTCTTTTCTCTTTTTCACGGAAGGCTTTGCAAATGCCTGACGGCTTCTAAGTTCTTTAACAACTCCAGTTTTCTCAAACTTTCTTTTAAATTTCTTCAAGGCTCTTTCTATATTTTCGCCTTCTTTCAATGGAACTACGATCATAAATTAAATTTTAAATTATATTGTTTTTTGTATCAAATCCTTTTTTTCGAGCCGCAAAATTACGGATTGTTTTCTTACCGACAAAATATTTAAACATTTATTTTTCACGATAACAGCCAAATCCATTCTTTTTACGTACTTTTGCAGCAGTAGAACAGTAATAATTCAAACAAAATAAGTTTATGGCACTAATAAAATCCGTAAGAGGTTTTACTCCCGCTATCGGAAAAGATACATTCTTAGCCGACAATGCTACCATAATCGGCGATACGGTAATAGGTGAAGGTTGCAGCATATGGTTCGGAACCATTTTGCGCGGAGATGTAAATTCCATACGTATAGGCAATGGGGTCAACATTCAGGACGGCACCGTATTACATACATTATATGAAAAATCAATTGTAGAAATAGAGGATGACGTATCTATAGGACATAACGTGACAATTCACGGTGCAAAAATATGCAAAGGGGCGCTTATTGGAATGGGAACAGTTGTGCTTGACCATGCAGTAATCGGAGAAGGGGCTATCATCGCAGCCGGATCCGTTGTTCTCAGCAATACAATTGTCGAAGCCGGAAGTATATACGCCGGCGTTCCTGCTAAATTCGTAAAAAAAGTCGATCCGGAACAATCCAAAGAAATAAACCAAAAGATTGCACGTAATTATCACATGTATGCATCATGGTACAAAGAATAGCAACCGGTAATGAGTGACATCAAGTCATGAAGAAAAAAACAAAATGGATAATATCCATTATCATCATCTTCCTCTGCGCAATAGGAATATGGTTAGCCCTGCCTTCAAATTATTACATAAGGAAGGCGCTAACCCATCTCATGCCTAAAATCGACCAGTATCCCATCTTTGAAAATCGCGTTGTCAAAGCTGGAAATCCGCAAGCATGGAAATTCTCCCAATATTATAACAAATTTTCTATACCGGAAAAATATGCCGAAGACTTCGATAAACTTGGTACGGTAGCTTATGTAATCATACAAAACGGAGAATTGCTTTTCGAACAATACTGGAATAATTATTCGCATCAGTCGCATAGCAATTCTTTTTCAGTAGCGAAAAGTATTGTTTCGCTGGCTATTGGATGCGCCATAGACGATGGCTTTATCCATAACGTAGATCAACCGGTCAGTGATTTTTTTCCGCAATTTAAGGGTTATAACGGAAAAACATTAACATTGCGACATCTGTTAACCATGAGTGCAGGCTTGGATTTCCAGGAATCTTATTCATCCGCATTTTCACTGACCACGCAATTGTACTATGGCAATAACCTGGATAAAATAACATTCGGGATGAAAGAAAATGAAGAACCGGGTGTTAATTTCATATACCAAAGCGGAGTAACACAATTGCTTGCCAGTATAATAGAAAAAGCTACGGGTGAAAATCTTTGTTCCTACGTATCACGAAGAATATGGACTCCGATACAGGCAGAAGAGGATGCATTATGGTCACTTGACCGTAAAGACGGCATGGAAAAAGCATATTGCTGTTTTAATAGTAATGCACGCGACTTTGCCCGCTTTGGACAGCTAATCCTTAATAACGGCAGGTGGAACGGAAAAAAGATCATCTCCGAGCAATATATCCGGGAAGCGATAACGGCCGACAGTAGCCTGATTTATAAGGAACATCATGAGATTAACAGACATTATGGTTTCCAGTTCTGGACTCTTGAAAAAAACGGAATGACGATTCCTTATATGCGTGGAATTTTGGGACAATATATATTTGTTATACCGGAAAGAAATGCCGTTGTAGTCAGATTAGGGCACAAAAGATCCGATGCATATACGGAACAGCATTACCCGGCAGACATCAATATTTGGCTTGATGCCGCAATGGAAATTCTTGATGAAACTCCCAAACACGCACGTCTCGTTTTCGGAGGAGATTTAATGCAACACTATCCACAGGTTTATGCTGCACGAGACAATAGCGGAGGGTACGATTATTCCGAGTCTTTTCAATACATAAAACCTTTATTTGAACAGGCTGATCTTGCCTTTGTAAACCTCGAAACAACGCTTACCACTTCAGCCTATTACACAGGATTTCCTCTGTTCCGTTCTCCCAAAGAACTAGCCGGAGCACTGTATAATGCAAGCATTGATATTGCCGTAATGGCGAATAACCATACTTTCGACGGAGGAAAACAGGGGATATATACCACCCTTTCGTTACTTGATTCGGCCAATATAAAAAACACCGGCATCTTCACCAGTTGCAATGATTTTATTAAAAATCATCCATTAATGCTGCAAACAAAAGATATTCAAATAGCATTACTCAATTATACTTATGGAACTAATGGGTTACCGACACCGGACGGACTAAGTATTAACAGAATAGACTCCTTTACAATCGCACGTGATATTGCACTGATAGACCGGACAAAAACAGATGCTGTCATTGTTTTTTTCCACTGGGGAAACGAATACTCCCGACAACCGAACAGCGAACAGAAATCACTGGCTGAATTATGTCACCGGTATGGTGCAGAAATTGTTATCGGAAGTCATCCGCATGTCATACAACCTATATCTTTTCATAGGGAAGAAGATGAATGCATCAATCACATCACAGTATATTCACTCGGCAATCTTGTTTCAAACCAACGCGAACGCTATAAAGACGGCGGGATTATTGTCGCACTTGACATCGTAAAAGAAAAGAATAAACAATTGAAAATAAAACCGTCCTATACACCCGTATGGGTTCAGCTTCCAAAATATAAAATACTGCCTCCTACCGTTGCCGATACAATCACCATGTCGGACCATGAACGGTTTGCTTACGAACGTTTTATCAAAGACACAAACGAACTATTAGCCGGAAAGAAAGAATAAAAACACAGAGATCTACGTCCAGAATGACAGTATTTTATCTGTTGCACCGGCATTATTATGTACAAAATTTCCCGCAGCAATACCGGCATTACGACGCAACTCCGGATCTGATATAAGATCATCCATCCGGCTGACAAACATTGCTTCATTATCTACAGAAAAACCACCACCACAATCTATCAATCCGGATGCTTCTTTAAACTTATGATATTTAGGCCCAAAAATAACGGGAATAGCATAAACTGCAGCCTCCAGGGTATTGTGAATACTCTTACCGAAGCCCCCTCCTATATATGCCACCTGGCCATAACGATAAATCGAGGAAAGGAGTCCGAAGCTATCTATGATGAGGCAATCATGCGTTTGCAACATATCATCGGTCGATTCCGACAATCGAATAGAAGGACGGTTCAATAACGATTGTATATATAATAAATGTTCACGGTGAATCTCATGCGGAGCTATAATCAGTTTTATTTCCGGATGTGAATTGAAATAAGGTATTATAATTTCTTCATCTTCCGGCCACGAACTACCAACAACCAGAATCGGCATGTCTCCTCTGACAAAAGTTTCCACTTCCGGCAATAAACGTGCATTTTGCTGTATTTCCAATACACGGTCGAAACGCGTATCACCGCATACCTCCACATTATTGATACCATATTCAGCCAGCAACTTTTTAGATGCTTCATCCTGAACAAACAGGCGTTCATAACACAACAAGGCCTTACGATACCACCAGCCGTACCATTTGAAAAACAATTGACTCGGACGAAATACTGCAGAAATCAGATAGGTTTTTATACCACGTTTTTTCAGTTCGGTAAGATAATTAAGCCAGAATTCATATTTAATAAAAACAGCTACAGACGGATTCGCCAGATTTAAAAATTTACGCACTTTATAGGGTGTATCAAAAGGAAGATAACATATAACATCGGCTCCATCATAATTTTTCCGGACTTCATAGCCTGAAGGAGAAAAGAAGGTCAGTAATATTTTATACTCCGGATGACGTTTCCTTATTGTCTCTATCATTGGGCGTCCCTGCTCAAATTCACCTAATGATGCGGCATGAAACCATATATATTTAGCATTACGATCGATATTCTTTCGTAAAATTCCATTGGTATACCACTGTCCGATACGCGTCATCCGCGCCTTACGATTAAAAAAGGATGCCAATTCGACTGAAAACGCATACATATGCAATGCAAAAGTATATAAATAACGCACGTTTTTTATTTCTACTATTATTAATATTCAGCGTCCCAACAATCTGTATCTGATTTTTGAATTGATTTAGAGTTGTTATCAACCCAAAACTTCTATTGCTCTCCTTATTCTTCTTATTGTCTCTTCTTTGCCGATAGCCTCTGTTATGTGAAATATCTGAGGCCCTATTCCCTGCCCTACAAGAGTCAGACGTACGGCATTCATTATGTTTCCAAGATTGTATCCTTTACTTTCAATCCAGGATTTGACAGTCTCTTCCGTCCCTTCAATATCAAATGGTTCACATGCGTTCAACACTTCTATCAGCTCAGTCAACTGCACGGAACTATCCTCTTTCCAACGTTTTTTTCGGGTCTTTTCATCATATTCCGTAGGAGCAATGAAAAAATAATAGGTTTGCTCCCACAATTCCGAAACAAAGTTAACCCGTTCTTTCATCATACCGACTACTTTCTCCACATAAGCAGGATTCTGATTTTCAATTCCATGGCTTTCAAGTACCGGAACAAACATTTCCGCTATCTCTTCGTTACTCCGTTTCTGAATATACTGATGGTTGAACCATTTCCCCTTTTCATAATCAAATTTTGCCCCACTCTTGCTACAATGAGCAAGATCGAATAATTTAATTAATTCATCCATCGTCATTATTTCCTGATCATTTCCCGGATTCCATCCCAACAATGCCAGAAAATTAACAACTGCTTCCGGTAAATAACCGCATTCACGGTATCCGGACGACACTTCTCCGCTTTTCGGATCGTGCCATTCAAGAGGAAATACCGGAAAACCAAGCCGGTCACCATCACGCTTACTCAGTTTACCACCACCTTCCGGTTTAAGCAATAACGGTAAGTGAGCAAAAGCCGGCATTGTATCAAGCCATCCCAGATAACGATAAAGTAATACATGTAAAGGAGCGCTTGAAAGCCATTCTTCACCACGTATCACATGGGTAATTTCCATCAAATGATCATCAACTATATTCGCAAGGTGATAAGTGGGTAAATTATCCGTTGATTTAAACAACACTTTATCATCAATAACAGATGAATTAAAAACCACATCACCACGTATAAGATCCTGAACATGAATATCTTCATCCGGTTCTATTTTTATGCGCACGACATAACGATCCCCTGTTTCCATAAGAGATTTCACCTCACCGGCAGACAAAGTCAATGAATTACGCATCTGCATTCTTGTAGATGCATCATATTGAAAATTAGGAATCTCACTTCTCTTTAGATCAAGTTCTTCCGGTGTATCAAATGCAATGTATGCCAAACCTGCATCAAGCAACCGGTCAACATATGTCCTGTATGTTTCTTTTCTTTCGCTCTGGCGATACGGTCCATAGTTTCCGCCGTATCCGACTCCTTCATCAAACCTGATATCAAGCCACTTGAAAGACTCAATGATATACTCTTCCGCACCGGGTACGAATCGTTGAGAATCCGTATCTTCTATACGAAGTATCAGATCTCCTCCATGCTGTTTAGCAAACAAATAATTATACAATGCTGTACGTACCCCTCCGATATGAAGGGGACCCGTTGGGCTTGGTGCAAAACGTACCCTGACTTTCCGTTCCGACATAAATATTAAATTACAATATTTTAGAAAGGCGCAAAAGTAACGTTTTTTTTTCTTATACTAAATTTTTTATGTAATTTCGCCATAAAAAGTTATATTTCCATTAACGCAAGCAAAACAATAACGTTATGAATACAAAGAAATCGACAATGCTATCTGCATTGTATATCATAATTACAGCATTCATTATTGCATTTTTCTTCCCTCGTGAAGGAAAATTCCGTTATCAGTTTAATGAAGGAAAACCGTGGAGGTACGGATTATTGACGGCTCCGTCCGACTTCCCGATATATAAAGAAGCGAGCGAGATTGAAGCGACAAAAGACAGTATACAAAAAAAATTCGAACCTTATTTCCGGTATAATCCGGAGGAAGAAAACCTGAAAAAAGATAACTGGACTTATCAGATGTCCGTTCTGCAGGAAGCCAAAGTGCCCCTACCCGTACTCAGATATGTAGATAAAAGCTTGCATAACGTGTATAATAAAGGTATTACCTCTACAACAGACCTCGAGTTAATGAGGAAAGAAAACCGTATGCGCATTAACGTTCTGACAAATAGCATCGCAGAAATCAAAAACTTATCTGATACTTATTCTGTTAAAACTGCATATGAAGATATTATCAATAATGCTCCTGCATACGTAGAGAAAGATATTCTCATAGAATGTAATATTAATGAATATCTGACGGAAAATCTTTTTTATGATGCGGAAACATCAAACAAAGTGCTTGAAGACCTGATTCAGAATATTCCATTGTCAAGCGGCATTGTACAAGCGGGAGAACGCATTGTCGATCGGGGAGAAGTGATTGACAATCACACATATAGTGTTTTACGCTCACTAAAAACAATGCACGAAACAAAATCCGGAGGCGCACAACGTCAGAATATTATACTTATCGGACAATTCGTTCTTATTTTCGGTATTTTTGCCTGTTTCGGATTATACCTGGTGACATTTAACCCCAAGATATTCTACAGACGCAAAAACCTGACATTTATATTATTCTGCATTCTCGGTGCATGCTTATTATCTGAAGTATGCATCAAGCATGACCTGATTAATATTTACATCCTTCCATATGCAATTATACCTATCGTCATACGAACCTTCTTTGACTCTCACACAGCCCTGTTCGCATATCTGATCACAATTCTCATTTGCTCACTGGCAGCTTTATTCCCCTATGAATTTCTGCTATTACAGATTCTTGCCGGAATTGTTGTTATGTTCAGCCTTAAAGAGTTATCACAGCGCTCGCAGTTATTCACATGCTCTCTGTTCGTCATCATTTCTTATGTTGTATTCTATCTTGGTCTCGTATTATACCAGGAAGGTGATTTCAATAAAATAAACTGGGAAATGATGATCTATTTCGGCATAAATTTCTTCCTGTTGATGTTTTCTTATGTACTTATTTACATTCTGGAAAAAATATTCGGATATATTTCACCGATTACTTTAGTTGAACTTTCAAATATAAACAACCCGTTGATAAAAAAACTTTCAGAAACAGCTCCGGGAACATTCCAACACTCAATGCAAGTATCCATTCTAGCTTCGGAAGCCGGAGAAAAAATCGGTGCGGATGCACAGCTTATCCGTACCGGCGCATTATATCATGATATCGGAAAAATGAATAATCCCGCTTTTTTCACGGAAAACCAGAAAGGGTTTAATCCGCATGAAAAATTGTCTTTCGAACAAAGCGCACAGATCATTATTTCTCATATAACCGACGGAGTAAAAATGGCAGAAAAAGCGATGCTCCCTAAAGCCATTATTAATTTTATAGAAACACATCACGGAAGAGGTAAAACAAAATTTTTCTACAATTCTTTCAAAAATGCTTTTCCGGACAAGCCTGTTAATGAAAAAGCATTCACTTATCCCGGCCCTAACCCGTTTAGCAAAGAAACAGCTTTACTGATGATGGCGGACTCTGTAGAAGCTGCATCACGTAGCCTGAAAGAATACACAGATGAAGGTATCAAAGAGTTAATAGATAAAATAATTGACAGCCAGATAGCTGACGGTTTGATGAAAAATGCCCCAATAACATTCAGAGATATCGAAATTACTAAAGATGTATTTCTGAAAAGGCTGAAAACCATGTATCACACACGTATCAGTTATCCGGAATTACAAGAACATAATGAAAATGAGAATGAAGAGAAAGAAGAAATTATTGCGGATCCACATCATAATGCAGAATAATCTGTCTAAAGAGAGGTATTTGCTGCATTTCTGCCCGCACTTCTTCTAATACCCTGCGCGTATCGGGTACCGATAAGGAGATATCCATTTTAAGCATTATTCTACGAACAAATAATGTCTGAACACGTGTTACCGGCGGGTATACAGGCCCGGAAACACTATCCCCAAGGCGAGCTTTTAATTTTCCGGAATACGCCTCTGCGATCTTATCTAAAACTTCTTCGTTCTTACTACGCAGAACTATCAATATCAAACGTGTGTAGGGCGGGTAGTGAAAATCATAACGTTCTTTTAATTGCGTTTGAGCCATTCCTTCATAATCAAACCGTTGCACCATCTGTAACAAAGGGTTATCAGACTGGGATGTTTGTATAACAACCAGTCCTTGTTTTTCTCGTCTCCCGGCACGTCCGCTTACTTGAAGCATCAGCTGAAAAGCACGCTCATACGCGCGAAAATCCGGAATATTCATCATCCCGTCCGCATTCAGTACTCCTACTACACTGACATTTGCAAAATCAAGCCCCTTGGATACCATTTGAGTCCCTATCAGTATTTGTGTTTTTCCCTCCTCAAAATCAGACAAGATCCGTCTATAGGCGCTTCTGGTACGAGCCGTATCCATATCAAGTCGCGCGGCCTTAACCGAAGGGAATAACAATGCGACCTCTTCTTCGATCTTCTCCGTTCCAAATCCCTGCATTTTCAGTTCCGCGCTACCACACGAAGGACATCTCGGAGGTAAAGAAATGGAATAATTACAATAATGACAGACTAACCGATGTATCTGTTTATGGTAGGTCAGACTCACATCACAATTTACACAATGTGGTATTTCCCCGCAATTCTGACAGATAATGAAAGGAGCAAAACCACGACGATTCTGAAATAAAATAACCTGTTCATTCCGGAATAAAGCTTCATCAATACTCTCTTTTAGCAGCGGGGAAAACAGGGTATCTTTCATACGCTTCTTACGCCGGAGTTCTCTTGTGTTAACAAGCTCAACCTTCGGAAGTAAACTTCCTCCATATCTGCTGTCCAATGTCACGAAGCCGTATTTTCCGTTCTTTGCCCATAAATAGGATTCCAGCGAAGGAGTTGCTGACCCCAGTAATGTTTTTGCTCTATGCTGAAACGCCAGCATCATAGCCGCATTACGGGCATGATAACGGGGAGCGGGATCCTGTTGCTTATATGAGGATTCCTGTTCTTCATCCACAATAACCAATCCAAGACGGGAAAACGGCAAAAATACGGAAGAACGAATCCCCAATACAACCATAGGTTCATCCGACCGCAGTAAACAATTCCAGATTTCTACTTTTTCATTATCGGATATTCCGGAATTATAAACTAACAGTTTTTTTCCAAAAATTTTTCTTAAACGCTCTGTTATCTGTGTTGAAATCGCTATTTCCGGCAACAAGTAAAGCACCTGCATACCTTTAGACAATATCTCATGAATCAATTCAATATAGATCTCCGTCTTGCCACTCGATGTAACACCATGCAATAACGTTATATCTTTTGTTTCAAAAGATTTCTTTATTTCTTTTGTGGTTTTTTGTTGTGCTTCGGTTAATATAACGGCATTCTGAACATCCACATCTGCAGATTCTATGCGACTTACGGTTTTTTCTTCCGCTACCAGAATACCACGTTGTATCAGTCCGTTCAACACCGGAGTATTTATACCGGAACGCTCTAACAGCTTCTTTTTTGATATGGCTTTTGCTTTTACCTCGTTTAATCTATAATTTTTATCAGAATACTCTCCGCTACCAAGGCTAACATCAGGACCATTCCCGGCATCAGAATCCTCTTCCCGATTAAAAAGAGTTACGATCCCACTAATTTCAAGATAATTAAAAAAGAGTTTTTCCTGTTGTTTTGCCCTTTTCAATAATGTTAGTGTATTATGCAGATCGGCCTCCGTTCGTATATTATCAGCCAAATTCACATATGTTTCTGTCTTAGGCTTAAAACCCCGCTTCAATGTTTCACTTATTTCAACTGCCCCGGTCGACAATAAAGCATTAATAACCGGGAAAACATTTCTCAATCCGGTATTTTTCTCTAACTCCGATACGGATAAACCGGATGATAAAGATAATACATCCAAAATTCTCTGTTCATTGTTTTTAAGGGGCTTATCCGCCTCGTATTCAGAATTTACAGAAACAACCGTTTCGCTTTCTATTTTTAAACCTGCAGGTAAAGCTGCACGGCAAACTTCCCCCAATGAACATAAATAATAAAAAGAAATCCACTGCCAGAAAGATAACTGTGTTTTTTTTATTACCGGTTTTTCGTCCAGTAATACAAAAATCTCTTTCACCTCATAACCTTGTTCTGGAGATTCGTCATGAATTTCCGTAACAACACCCGTATAATAATGTTTTTTTCCGAACGGCACAACCACACGACAATAGATACCGATTAAATGTACCATTGCCTCCGGAATACTATATGTATAAGTATTAGCCAGAGGCAATGGTAATATAACTTCCGCGTATTTCATGTCTTATCCGGAAATACCGTCTCTACAAATCCGGTATTATTAAAAGTAAATTGCCGCACTAATCTTCCATGTACGGGATTTTCCGTTATTATCATCCGAATTTCCCGAAGTAAGTGTTTTATAATCATCAGTTAATCCCAAGGTATAGGTAACACCTACCTGCAGGAATTTGAAAACATCCGCACCGGCGCTAAAATTCAATCCGGCTCCGAAACTTTGCGCTTCAATCTGCTCTTTTACTCCTGATACATTCATATCCCAGGTCTTATCTCCCGCAACACGAAAAGCGACATAAGGGCCGGCGGATAAATAAGGATTTACAATGGGGGTTCCAAATTTAAATTTCAGATTTACGGGAACCTCCAGATAATCATTTTTTACGGTTTCATCATCAGAGTCAAACCCGACCTGAGAATATAATACTGCAACGTCAAAGCCAAGACCACCTTTTGCAAACATACCCTCCAGAGAAGGTCCCACATGAAATCCGGTCACATTATCCGAATTGAATACGTCTTTATCAAATTTCACAGTCGAAACGCTCACGCCGCCTTTTACACCAAAACGAAACTGAGCATTTGCTGTTGACACCGCCGCAAACATAACAGCCAGTACAAATAAGTATTTTAAACTTTTCAT
Source organism: Tannerella sp. (assembly GCA_031285685.1). Lineage (GTDB taxonomy): Bacteria > Bacteroidota > Bacteroidia > Bacteroidales > Tannerellaceae > Tannerella. Next base: position 6,965 of record JAITVS010000031.1, on the reverse strand, counting down.
AAAATTAAAATTAAATTTATATTACCTATTAAATAACACTAATAACCGATTACAAATGTAGTATAAAAATATAAGTTCTGCAAGAATATTTGTATTATATTTTCAATAGCTACACAAACATCAAACCCTCTTAAGGTTTAATTCGACCTTAAGAGGGTTTGATTTCCGATTACTTTTTGTTTTCGACTATGCGATCTTATTTTAACGCGCCGGCATTTGCTTCCAATGGCCAATAAGGATTTTGATAGATCGGCGATGCTTCCGAACCGCCATCGCCACCGGTTATAAGGAAATGTCCGATTGCAATAGGAGATAAATAATGAGCCATAGCCCATTTACAACCGCCTTGAATATAAACAAGTGACAGAGGGTTAATCTCCTGAGGCCTTAAATATGAACTCTGTTCCGGACTTGACACATTATTATCGCTTCCTCCGTATTTCAGCGTAGAGCTTCCGCTACTATCAACATACCAGTCTTTCATTGGGCCCCAAAGCTTAAAACCTTCTATATGATAAGGGGTTTCTATCAGTTGGTCTAAAGCGCGCCACCTTTTTAGGTCTGCCATTCTCAGCCCTTCTGCCATCAATTCCGAGCGACGTTCACGCCGGATATTATAAAGCATCGGATCTATTAATACTCCTGCAGAATATGCACCCCAATCATTCAGCTTTTCTTGCTGCATATCAGTTGCAGCAACCGTCGCATTGTAGTCCGTATTCACTAATGCCCTTGTTCTCAGTCGTACCCAATAATCCGAGGCTGTACCATCTAACGCTCCGTTCTTTTCATAACATGCTTCTAAGTAATTTAACAAAGCCTCGGCCGACCTGAAAACGATAGAACCGGTATAGCAACCATAAATTTTGGTAAACTGCTCGCCATCGAAAGTACCTCCTTTTCTTATGGCATAACCTGTTCCATACCCTGTTTCACGATTACTTCCGGTTACATCCGGGTAACCTTCGATCGGGTTGGCACGATCCATTCCATCCATATTAAACAATACGTTTTTTTGATCCGGTTCCTTCAAAAACAATGAAAGACGGCTATCTCTGTTTTTCCTTACGTCGGCAATATAATCATCTCCCTGATATCTCTCTGCGTCTGCATAGATAGGCAAGCCGTTATCCAACAGAAAGTTATCAACATAGCCTCTTGTCAATCCGATTAACTGGCCTCCCGTTTGCGCAAAAATAGGCACATTATGGCTTACACCTAATCCTCTGTTATACTCTCTCCAGAAAATCACCTCAGAATAGCCGGATAAATTCGGAGTGGCAAACATATTTAAATAAAGATTTTCGGGATCTGTTGCATCTTGTTGGAGAATTCCGTTATTATTGACCAAAGCATATTTATCTGCAATAATTTTAGATGCATCCATACATACCTGAAACAATGAGTCCGTTAAAGCGTCGTAATTGGAAATCGTATAATTCTTATTATAATCTTTCGTTGCTCCGGGCCAGTCAGTTCCACCCGGAACGAAAGCCGTACCTTTGAAATACTTCATCCACGTTGCCTCATAAAGAGCGACCCTTGATTTGATCATGTAGGCCACATCTTTTGATATTCTCGTCTTACGCCCGTCACCGGGGTTATCCGTTAACAGTTCTATCGCATTATTCAGATCTGAAAGAATGAAACGCACGACTTCTGTACGCGGCTACCTTTTGCTTGCTTCAATTAAAAGTTCCATATTATTTTCCAACGGTTCCGTAACAATGGGAAAGTCGCCTACGCTTTGCAGTCTTTTAAAATACTCCCAGGCACGCAGCACATATACTTCGCCAAAATAATGATTAATGTTCTCTTTATTTCCGCTAATCTTTCCTTCTTCCAGCTTTTGTCCCGCATTCTTAAAGAAATAATTATGCTTATATATGTAACCGAAATACCAGTCACCTCCTGTTTGCCCGACTTTCAGTTCACCGGGAAGAAAGGACGTGGAATACGATTTGCCGTTCATATTATCCGTATTATTATCGATCCCGAATGTTCCAAAATCCATATAAGAACTGGAATGAGTAGAAAATGCGGAAACTCCTCCCGGTATATATAACTCATCCACATAATCTTTCAACTGGCTCTCTGAGCTAAAATAAGCCTCGGGCGAAATCGTTGATATTGGCTCCTGGTCGAGTACATCATTACATGCAAATAAAGATGCCGATATCAGCACAAAAATGTAAATCTTTATTTTATTTATTATTGTTTTCATGTGTAATCATATTAGAAATTAATATTTAAACCAAAAGAATAAACGGCCAATAACGGATAGACACTACCATTATTGTTTCGTCCCCCACTAATTGTTTCAGGATCAAACATACTTCTCACCCCTGTCAGCGTCCACAAGTTTTCACCGGCAACAAAGACGCGAATTCTTCCGATACCAATCTTATTCACCACAGAGCTTGGTAATGAGTACCCGATCTGCAGGTTTTTCAAACGGATATATGACGCATCTTGCAAATATTTGGATTGTACCTGAACATTTTTTGTATTGAACAATGCTCTTGGATAGTATGAGTCATGATTTTCCGTAAATACGCCTTTTTGCACGGATGGCGTACTTGCATCACGGAAATAATCCATATGATCCGTAAATGCGGCCGACCACCACAATCCATGAGTAGCGCCAAACATATAAGTACTACCCTGCCAATAATCTCTTTTCATTACTCCCTGAAAAAATGCCTTGAAATCAAACCCTTTCCAATCAGCAGATACATCAATACCAAACTGATAACGCGGAGTACTGTTTCCGATGATTTTCCAGTCACCCGGATTCTTTTCCGTGTAATCTCCCGTATTGATTTTACCGTCGCCATTCAAATCGGCGTACATAATGTCGCCCGCTTGCCAGGAACTACCCAATGCGTTTTGTCCTCCGTTAGGCAATGTAGCTAAATGCGCATCCATCTCCTCCTGAGTTTTCGCAATCCCAACTGTTTCGTAGCCCCATATTTCACCAAGGTACTGGCCTTCCCGATACAAGCCGAGATTACCGGTAAGATTCGGATACTTGTCGATTTTTGTCCTATAATCAGATAAAGTAAACTTCACTCCATATCCCAGCCCGCTTTTTAAACGGTCTCTCCATTCTAATTGCAGTTCAAAACCTCTGCTTGTCATATCGGTATTATTTTCTCTCGGCACAGCGACTCCCAGAATATCAGGTCTCTCAGGAGCAGGCCCTAACATATCTTTTGTTTGACGAACAAAATAATCGAATGAACCGACCAAACGATTATTAAGAAGCCCGAAATCAACTCCGATATTTGTTGTCCTGACTTTTTCCCATGTTAATTTATCATTTGTCAGTGTCGTAGGCGCCCAGGCCATGCTTGGTTTTTGTCCTTCCTGCAACCATGTTCCGTTAGCAGTAGACATCCCCATTACAGCATAAGTAGGATACCAGTCGTACGTATTCTGGTTTGCCAACTGGCCGTATGAAGCCCTGATTTTAAACGTATTTATCAGGCTTTCAAGCGAATTCCAAAAGTCTTCCTGCGCTACATTCCATCCCACGGAAAAAGAGGGAGACAATACCCAACGACTATCTTCTCTAAATCTGGAAGAACCGTCATTTCTTACATTCATTTCAATCAGATACCGGCTGGCATAATCGTAATTGATACGGGCAAAATAACCTAAAGTAGACCATTCGTTTCTGCGTCCGTAAACCCATGGATCGACCTTGCCTCCCCAGTAATCCGTACCACTCGTAGCATCAATCTCATTGATCCCCGGCAACTTAATGCCTTGATTTCCGCCACCGTGAATGGTTTGATGCATTTTCTCTAATTGAAGTCCTGCCATACCTTTTAGATTATGCTTATCATTCACTGCAAAAGCATATTCCGTATAAAGATTCAGACCCGTCCTATTTTCCTTTTGGGATTCTTCCGTAACTGCCGAATAGTCGCTCCAGACAAATGGATTGCCCTCTACATCATACATATAGGTAGTTTGATTATCGGTATGAATCCCATAATTCATAATCGAATAATTAAATTCCACAAATGTCTTCCAATTTTTTATCGGTTCGAGAATACCTTGAATCTGTTGATACAGATTATCTTTTTCCGTCCGGTATTCACCACCATCTCTAAGTGATATGGCCCAACGATTTAACAAATGTCCGTTCGGATCATACAATGGTAAAACGGGCCATCCCTGTCCACCTATATAATCATAAAAATATTCGGTCAGATCAACCGGTTTTCTGAATTTTTCACGAATAAAACGATTGCTGTAATTGATTCGGAGCCATTCGGTTGCATCATATCCCAATTTTACGGTTGCAGCAAAACGATCGTATTTATCCTGATTATACACCATTAAACCGTCCTGATGTAAATAGTTGAATGATGTATAATAAGTTGCCTTGTCTGTTCCTCCGCTTAAACTGATGTTATGATCCTGAGCCATCGAATTCTTCCGATAAAACTCTTTAAAATAATTCCGGTTATCATTTCCTCCGGTATTATTTTCACCTCTCGGATCAAACCCCTCTTCCCAACGGCCGTTTCCTCTTCCATCCACAACTGTAGATGTCGTGATTTCTCCTTTTTGATAGGCTAAGATATTCGCAAGCCAGGCATCTCCAAAATGAGCCGCTTGTCCTGCATTTAACGCCGCATCATTAAAATAGGTCGCAAAAGAGTAAGAATCCATAAACGTAGGAATGGATATCGGCTTGCTCCAACGGAAACTATTAGAATAGCGAATAACCGTTTTCCCCTTGCTTCCATTCTTCGTCGTGATCAAAATTACACCAAAAGGCGCCCTTGAACCATATATAGATGATGCGGATGCATCTTTCAGCACGGAAATACTTTCTATATCTTGCGGGTTTATAGCATCGATATCACCTTCCATACCGTCGATTAAGACCAAAGGCGAAGAACTGGTAAATGCCGTTCCGTCGGCATTTGTAGCAATAGAGCCTACACCGCGGACATTAATACTGGCTCTTGAATCTAAGCCTCCGTTATTCTGAGTAATATTCAACCCGGGAACAAGTCCTTGTAATGCCTGCGTTGCCAGCATGACCGGGCGGGATTCGATATCTTTTGCAGTAGCGACACCAACAGAACCTGTCAGATTGACTTTCTTTTGTGTTCCGAAACCAACCACAATGATCTCATCTAAAGCTTTCAAATCTTCTTTCATGACAATTTGAATTGTCGCCTGATTTCGGATCAACACCTCTTGCATCGTATATCCGATGTAAGAAACCTGCAATATTGCATTTTCTTCTATGGATAAGGTAAAACTCCCGTCAACATCCGTGATCACTCCGTTCGTCGTGCCTTTCTCCACAACATTCGCCCCGATAATCGGTTCGCCGGTGTCATCAACTACCGTTCCGCTAATTTGTTTCTTAGCTTGTTGCATTGTTTTCCCGGCCTCTGCCGTTTCAACAAAATCTTTTTTGCTCAGGATTATTTGCCGATCTTCAACCTTATAAATTACGTCGGTCTCGGCAAACAATTTATCCAAAACAATCTCAACAGGTTGCGATTTTACATTTACGCTTACCTTACGGTCTACATCAATTAGTTTACTGTTATACAGAAAGTAAAACTCCGACTCTTTTTCAATCGCATTCAGAATTTCCTCCACAGTAGTATTTTGCATGTCAAGACTCACTTTGGCAGACTGTGAATAAAGTCCATTCGCTCCTGCCTGAAGTACAAATGCAAATAATAGTAATATGGCTATTCGCATAAAAATAGGTATTTTAAAGATTAAGTTGTAATTAAACTTAAAATCTTTGTTGGATTTTGAATTCTTCATATATTTACATTGTCAATTAATTGGGTTATAAAAACTTAATTAATCTACTACCATTCGTCAGGTGAGATTTTCGGACTGGTAATAGAATTTGATGTAGCGGGAAGATGCGGCCAGCATTTTCCCGTTTTTGTGTTTTTCATGATGTGTTTTTCATAGGCTGTCTGTTTTAAGTTAACGCTGAAATCTATCTATCTTCTCATACTTATAATTACCTTTCGTTTTGTAAATGCATAGTCATCAATCTGTTCAGGATATATGATTTTTGTTTTTATCGGAGCTGTCTTTTCCAGCAAATACAGGATTTCATCTAAAGTTTCCGTAGTGAAAGTGGCAGAATATTCATAATCATGCAATTCTTCACCATCCAAATGGATATCCACGTTAAAACGACGGGAGAGGCTACGCATCACATCTTTCATTCCTGCTCTCCGGAATATCATTTTTCCGTCTTTCCACGATGTTTCTACTGCGATATTAATATCAGCGATTGTAACCTGTCTGTTTTCTTTATTAAACACGACCTGTTGTCCGTGCAAGACCTTCGTCGCACCGGCAATTTCTCCGGCAAATAAACCGACTTCAATATTACCGGACACTAACGTTGCTTCAATTGTTTGCTCTTCTTTATATGCGCTGACATTAAATTCCGTACCATAAGCGCTGACATACAAACCGTCTTCGACAGATACAACAAAACGATTTGTTTGATTGGAATTTACTTTGAAATAGGCCTCTCCGGAAAGGAAGACATCGCGTGTGTCGCCAATAAAACGTTGCGGATAAGAAAGTTTAGAGCCGGAATTAAGCCATACTTCCGAACCATCCAGAAGTATCACTTTTGTGACAAGTCCATTGGCTGATGTTAATTCGATTTGTTCAACGGGGACATTATCGCGTTCCTGTATTTCTTTAAATAAAACGATTGATATTATGATGATGGGTATAAATAGTAGTGCCGCAGCATTACGGACAAAAAACCAGAGTTTTTTCTTATACTTATCAACTTTGATCCTGCGGGAAAGTTCTTTCCAGTTTTTCGCCGCATCAATCTGTTTATGCATTTTCAACTCATCAGTAGCATTCCAGATAAACCGAACCTCCTCCAACGTTTGCTTCAGTTCTTCCGAACCATCCAACAAATTTTCAAAGGCGCG
>JAITVS010000231.1 GCA_031285685.1 Tannerella sp. | reverse complement strand
AAGTTGTTTATAGTTAATATGTTCGCCACACACCGGACATTTTATTTATGAAAAAGGACAAAACACCCCGTTCGGTGGGACATTTTTCAGTTCATTTTTAACATTTGTTTATTCTTTCGGGTGTTACGTTTACGGATGTTTTCGCGCCAGCGGTAATAATTTTTTACGAGCGCATCTTCGGTAACGGATTCAATACCATAATCGCACATGAATTGATACGCGACATCCACATCCCGGAGCGGTCGACCCTGTCTTACATTCCGGGTCATGGCATCGTGCAGGTCGAGATCGAACATTGCTTTAATGTTTCGCGCTATTAATTGGTGTGAACGGGGCGAAAGATAATTGTAATAACGCGGATCTTTGCCAAGCCGGCGTTTCGGAAGAATGATTTCGATATTACCTTCGTCATTCGGCGATAAACCGGAAGGCCGGCGGGCCATCAGTTTCCAGATCAGATGATAAAGATCCTGATCATCCGGAATAGAGAAAGGTTCGAATGAATAATTATTCATTTTTGCTACCAAATATTCGGCAAGATAGGGGGTAATTTGAATTTTCGTCGTTATCATCGTTTTTCCTGTAAAAAATTATTTGATAATGCCTTTTTATAATTTTCGTGTCCTACCGTCCAACAGTCCAACAAGACAAAATATGTTTGCACGAATTTAGTGATTATCAAACAAATAAACAAATATTTGGTGTTAAAAATTAGTGTTGGATGGTATTATTTTCATCCAACAAAGGGGTGTTTTGTAGGATGAAGCACTCCAAATTAACAAACCGAAACAAAAACGGCTAAATCCAACACGTCCAACAGTGTCCAACAAAACTACAGGCCTACATCCAACATATATATATTATTAAAAGAGAATATGTATTTAATATACAACGCTTTATGTTTTGAAAAATATTTTCGTGTTGGACTGTTGGACTGTTGGACGCTGTTTTCTGAAAATTATTTTTCAATTTTCGCGCTATATGTTTTTCTTTCATTTCAGGGGGTGCGGGGGATTTGACTTTATAAAAATGACATCAATCCGGCCTACGGTCATTATAAATATTGATTAGAATAGATTTGATATGATAAAGGGAATAAGGAAGCAGCCGGCCGGAACGCTTCATTGGTTTAATGATCGCATTTCCTGGCCGGCTGCCATTGTTTATGCGCTATCGCGCAGTTTTGAAAATACTCAGGAGATGATAGGATAAGATATAAATGTTTGCATCGGAATGTAGAACATTTGAACTTTGCCAGTATTCAGAAGTTGTTTGTATTTAGTTCGCGGTATCAGTGGGCTTAGATACACCTTCCGGTAGATTTCCATCATAAATCGAGCCGCAGCGATATCGGGCGTTGTATATTGGGTAAATAACCGGCGGTGCCTATATTTGGCACGAAAGGCTAATTGGCGTCTTCGTCGACTAAAACGTACATGAGAGAGTTGCGGATAGGTCTTAGAAATCAATTCACAAAAGTTCTTGCACCATTTGAGTTCTGATTCGGTAATGATTACGGATTTCGCTCCGTCGCGGCGTGCTTGTGCGGTACTGTTCTTCGCGCAGGTTGCATTGTTTTCTGTGTAGGACATTACAGATAATAGTTTTTGGCAGAATAATAAAACGGCTCCGCCTTTCCCGTTGTCCTACACCTTGAAGGCAGTGGGTGCATTAACACTCCACACGGGGGTACGAAGCCGCATATCGTTTGCATCAAGGCATAAAAAATGCCTGTTGCATACAGGCAGAATACTCCACCTTCAAGTATGTAGGACGATGCAAATATACATATATTTTTGAAAAATGGGTATTTCCCAGAGAAAAAGGTTATTTCTCTCCCATCATTTCATCTTCAGAAAACATTGTCCGAAAGTTGCTGATTCTTATCTTTTTTCGAAGTTCCAGTTTTCGTCTTTCTTTTGCTTCGTCTTTCTTTAAATCTTCAATGTCTTTCAGTACAGGTAAGTTTTTTAGTTCATCTTCCTTTGCTGCAATCTTAGCTTGTATCCGACCAATCTCTTTAAGTGATTCTTCGTCCTCTTTGTAGGAACCAAACAGAAGATCGTCAATCGTGAGATAAATCCAGACTTCAAAATCCGAATTGAGCCACGCTGCAAATTTTAAAGCTAAAACCCGATGCATCCATGTTCCTGATTTTTGTCGCGAGATAATTAAATCTTCTTCTTTTTCTATCCCTAATAAACCTGCAAATGCAGGTTTATTACAAGATTCGATAAACGCTTTTGCATGATCACTTTTGGTAAACTGAAATAAATCTCTTCCGAAAATTTTTGCCATTTGTGTGGCATTAACCATTACCTTTTTGTTATTGATTTCGAACTCAATTGGAGTCCCGTTAAATTTAAATTCTTTAGTTTCCATGATTTTTCATTTTTTTTTAGATTCTATCTGCCGGAGTGCTTCTTTATACCCTTCTTCGTATGCTTCAAGGATAAATGATCCTATTTCTATATCATCATCATAAAAACACATCTCGCCCATAATTTTCTTTGCGTATTCATCCGCTTTTTTCTCTAAATTCTCCATAGTTCCTTAATTTTAAATTAGTTAATTGTTTTTTCTACAAACGCAGTTTTTTTATACTTTCGATCAAACAGGCTTGACTGTCTGTTCCGCCTGAATATGATACTAATATTTTCATTTGGTATGAATTAAAATGTATGTTGTCCATGATGTTCAAAATCTTGCTCTCTGGCAAGTTGCATGAACTGGCTATATAATTGCAATGTCATTTTTTTTCCAATCAGCATATCACTTACATACTCACAAAGATTAACTTCTGTTTGGCGAATAGCCATTCTTAGTGATATTAGTTTATCTATTGTTTTCCATTTAGCCGGGATGTCTATTCTGAACAAATCAACGGCTTGTTTCAAATAACAATAATATCCATCACTTTCCCAAAAATGAATAATATTTTCATGTTCAATAATCAAATATTGTCCCCTCCAATAAATATCACATTCAGAAACAGGAGCATGACAGTTTTCGGCATCAGGATTCCGGTAACGTTGATTTGCAACATCCCAGTTTCTTTTTGATTCAATAAATTTTATTGTCTCTTCGGGAGTTTCTTTGTCACGCACAGAATAAATTTTATGTATGCGACTCTTTTTATTTACTATTTTAGAACACATGATTTATTAGTTTTATAATTAATATTTCTGATGTACTATTATTCTATTATTGGTCAAATAATCCTTTTTGTATTGTGTAGTTATATGCAAGTACTTCGGTACGGAATTGTGTCTTTTTTTCGCGGGTTCCGCGCCCTAAGTTTGTGATCCTTAGATCTACTTTTATTTCCCGGTAGTTCCATTTGTTCTTTTTCTGGTATTTTTTGAGAATATCGCACCAGTAGTTGGACAAAATGAATTTTCCTTTTATTGTTGTCAGGATCCGGAGAAGTTCTTCCAGGTCTTCCATAGTATATCCGGCGTAATGTCCTTGATAACATCCAGGATATGGCGGATCTAAATAAAAGAATGTGTCTGGACTATCTCGGTCCTTAATTACGCGAATTGCATCTCTACAAGAAATTTGTACATTATCTAAGCGTTGATGAAGCTGTTCCTGAAATTCGTTTCTCTTATATTTTATGAAGGTACCGGTATGGCCTCCTGTCGTTCCGTTGCACCATTTCCATCCGCCGTGCATGCTCCCGGAGTATGATCCGTTTGTGATTAACCAGATGGCCCATGCTTTTTCGACGTCGTTTGCTTCAACGCGACCGTTCCATATATCTTTTGCATGATAGTACATTTGTTCGGAATGCAGCGTCTGATTGATTAAATGCTGTAATTCATCAAACTGATTTTGCACGCATGAATAGAAGTTTATCAGGGTATTGTCATGATCGTTTATAACTTCTATGCCAGCTTTTTGCTTCCGGAAGAATACCGCGCCGCCACCAAAGAATGGTTCAACATATATCTTGTGCGCCGGTATCATTGAAATGATTTCCGGAGCGATCCGCTGCTTTCCGCCATAATATGTGATTGGTGTTCTCATGCCGCAATATTTAATTCTTTTAGTTCTACTTCACCAAGTGCTATGCACATAGCTTTTGCCATATTCACTTCAACAGCGTTTCCGATATACTTTTTTTGCTCGGTTTGTGTTCCTATTAACTTATAATCCCGTGGGAAGCCCATTATTGATTTAAGTTCCAGGATTAGCAACATACGCATAAGGATATCGGCAATTCCATATAAGGCCATAAACTCTTTGATTTTTTTTGTCATCTCGGAGTCGTTTTCGTAAATCAGGATCACAGCAGCTCCTTCGATTGTGGAAATCAAATGAGGCGGTTTCTTATCCATCCTGGCAATCAGAGTAAAACAGGGATTGTTTACACTGGATCCGGGAGATTGGTATTGCGGATTCATCAGGTAATGATGGCGACGACCGGCACAAATAGTCGGCGCAGGCTGATCAACCGAATGTCCTACATTGTTGAAGTTGCTATTCATGATCCATTTTGCTTCGACAATGTTATATTTCGGATTCTTTGTCAACGCTCCGATCGGCACTTCTACACTTGACGGTTTAGATTGTCCGTATTGTTGATCGATCATCCGGCAGTATACGATGTTATTATTAGGATTCGTTTTAATAGCCGGTGACGGATTGTTCAAATCGGATGTCTGCCCACCACCGGAGTAGTTATTCATCATAAACCGGGAACAAACAAGGGATAAGCGGTCCTTGGTAAGTAACGAAGGAGACGGTTTGTTGATATCCTTTGCTTTATCCTTAAATTGGTGTGAACATAAAAACATCGGATTAACAAACTGGCATGTGTCTTTCGTCCTGATTGTTGGGGATGGTTTATTTACACTACTCACATTATCTCCATGTCCATAATAGGCGGAGAGAAAAGAACAGCTTATAAGTGAATGATTATCCTTACATTTGACCGTGTGTGCCGGGCCTTCAATACTTATATTTTTACTTTCCGGATGACCGGAGTAATACTTTGACAGGAATTTGGCCTGTACCAGTTCCTGATTTCCCCCGGTTGAGGTGATAGTCCTGGCGGGTCGATCCACGCTGATTATTTTGGATTCAGGTTTTCCGCTATTCCGCTGTTGTATAAACCGGACATTGGCTATACCTAACCGGTTCTGGCATGTGACCGTAGGCGCCGGATCATTCACCGATGGAGCGGAATACGATCCGTTTTGTTGCATAGAATTCCATTTTATAAGGAAATTTTCCTGTCCGCCGGCAACAAATTTTATTAACCCGGAGTATATCCGTTTAAGGGTATTTTCAGATAGATTTTTCTTCCTGCCGAATATTGAGACTCCCACTTCGGAAAAATCCAAGACCTCTTTTACTGCCTTCCATTTATGAAGTGTCTTTCCGTCTTTGGAATGTGTTGGCTTGGGGAATACTATATATTTTTCGTCACGTGCAAATATGCCGAAGTATCTTTTCCGGCTTGTATAGGCACCATAATTCGCAGCATCGAGAACCCTGTAGTCATAATGATATCCATAGCTTTTTATTTCTTTTATCCATCGGTTATAATATGTTTTCTTATACTTTGGATCCGGGATCCACGTCGGGCGGACATGTATAACCTGTTTCCGGCCCTTCTTTTTCTTTTCCCGTTTGATATCAATCGGACAATAAAGTTCTTCTTTCGTTTTTTTATCACGTACAACTTTAATGATTAGTGGACCCCAATCAAGGAATTCCTTTACATTCTCAACTTGTATTATGTCCGGGTTTAGAACCTGAATATACCGATACATTTCTTCAGGAAGGGAGCGACTGTCGGCATCGCGCGATGTACCTCCTTTAGCGTTACTATGTGAAGTGCATTCTGCCGATATCCATAGTACAACTTTTGCGTTTTTATATAACTGGCGCATTAATGCTACATGTGCAACCAGCTCTGTCAGGTCAAGCGTCCGAATATCTTCTGTGTAATGTTTTGCTTCAGGATGATTTGCGGCATGACTGGCGATCGCATTTTTATCATGATTTACGCAGGCGATCACTTTCGCGATCTTCACGTTCCTGATTCTGGCACTTTCCACTCCGGTAGATGTACCGCCGGCACCGCAAAATAGATCAACGTATATGAACATAATCCCGTCGGTATATATTTCTTTTATTTTAGCTGACAATTCCATATCTATATTTAAAGTCTGTCCAATGAATAATTTGGCCGATAAATTTTTCGTCCTTTTGGTTAAACCATTCTACGAAATCCTGATAGGTGTCAAAACCGTCTTTCATTGCAAGGGTTTCTTTCTCCAACTGTCGAAGAGGATGACCATCGATGTTTATGATAAGATCCATGGGGCCATATCCGAAATTTCTATCTAATTCTATTTCCTGTGTGTAAGTGCATACCATCTCTTTGAAGCAGTTGTAATTCTTTGTTCTTACACCTGTGGCCAAATGCAATTTATCACCTGGCTTAAAGCGGTGCCCCTGGCGGATCGTATGTATTTTTATTCCTGCCTTTATCTTATCTTCAAAAAAGGTGTCCCAACCTTTTTTTGTCATCCATTCTGGATAACGTGTTTTAAATCCAAGTATCATACATTAAGAGATTAAGCGTGTTCAATAATTTCAAGGTATTCGCAGCAATATGCTCCAGAGTAGGATTCCAGCCAAACAACCCAATCTCCACACATTAATTGTGGACCATGGGTTATTGTCCAAACCTTATCTTTATATTCTTCAAAACTTGCCTCTGCTCCAGTCATTCGCACTTTTGTTCCTGGAGTCATTGATTTCTGCCGTTCTTCTTCTTTGGCGGCCAATTTTGAATAAATAATTCGGCTTGAAGTTTTCCCGATCTTAATAAATAATGGTTTAATCGGGATATTCCATGATTGTCCAGCCCATTTTATTAGCTGTTCTTCAGTAACTGAATTCGCTTTGTGCGATACTTTCATTGAGATTGCATCATACCATTCTTTTTGTGCTTCTTTAAGTGTCATAATATTAATATTTTAAATTAGTATGTATTTCAAAAGGGTTTATCTTCGTCAGAGAGTTCGTATTCGGGTTCCGAGGATTCAGTTCGCTGCAGGTCGATATCGTATAGATCCCGGAATATGTTGTAGTTGATCGCAATACAGGATGTTGCAACGCATTTCTTTTCCATTTTTTTAACCATGGTGTTGTTGGCCGAAGTTTCGTTGTTGATGACTTCGACACCGCCGTATGGAACTTCTACTACATCAAGCCAGTTAAACCGACGGGCGTGAATAAGGCCGATATATGATGGATGCGATCGTAAGTTTTGTTCGATCGTAGATTGCGTTGATTCTTCGGTATTGTAGGAAGATCGGGCAAATTGTGTATAAATATTGCTGAGACGGAGGAATAAAATGCGGGTGCCGGCTGTAAATGCAATTTCTTTCTTTTCGCCGCCTGGGAGTTTGATTGTGATTTTATCTGGCGTGTCAATATCAAAGTCCCGGCCTTCCCGGATTGCTTTTGTATCGATCATAACATCCATGGCTTTGAAAAATGAAGCGAGTTTATCTGTCTTACTGATCAGTTCGACCTGGAATTTTATTTTTTCGATCGCGATTTGCAGGAAGTCGTTATATGTGAATGGAAGTTTCAGTTCTGTATAATTTTCAATGAGTTTACACATCGCCAGGAACAGGGAAACGGTTTTCATTAACCGGTCAATTTCGCCGGCGTTAGATAATTTGCTTTTCAGGTCATCATAGCATTCTGATTTTAGATGCCGGAAGTGCTCCATTACAACCGGACGGAGTTTAAGAATTTCAAACAGAACATTTGACAAGCCCACTTTGTCCGGATCCTCGATGCGTTTGAGTTCGTCAAACAGCTGCCGTTCTTCCGAAGTACGATCGGTGCGAGGTTTCGCTACTTCGCATACAATGATACGGGACATCAGTGCATTGTCATCACGTTGTGGAGTTTCCTGTCCACAAATTACAGCTGCCGCATATACTTTATCATTTTCGATTTCCCTACTTCCGACACCTTTTCGTTTTTGTTTTCCATCTCCATCATATACGATACCTTTAAGTGATTGGAATTTTCCGGGAGAGATATCTTTATTGTTATATTCATCAAGAACCACCGGAATGTCTCTGAAATTTCCAACAAGAGTGGAAAGAGCTGCGTCAGAACCATTATTGAGGTTGAATATAGGTTCTTTCGGAGAAATATATAGTGCGCGTATGGATAAGGCTATTTGTGTTTTTCCGGACGACATAGGCCCCATAAAAAACGGAGCTGTAAATAAACGATCAATGCTATATATATTAGATCGAAAGGCGCTCATGATGGCATATAGCAAGGCCCACTTTCCATTATTATTTAGTTTATAAACTTTATCCATCAAATCAGACCAATATTCGAAACTACATTGCTTTTCAATGGGAATATGATTAAACTTAAGTGTTGAAATATTTTCAAATTTATTTGAGTCGCTACCGGAATAAATGGATGAGTATGCTGGTAAATAATAGTTTTTGTTGTTATGAGTAACAACTCCGAGTTCGTCAGCCGGATCAAAGCGAGGAACACCGTCAACAACGTGAAAAATACCATTTGCAAATGCATAAAACATATTTTTTTCAAGTTTAGAATCCCCATCTGTTTGCTGATTGCCATAAATAGTAACTTCTGAGCATTCTACATATTTGTAAGATAACCATGTGCGAATTTTACCCCATCTTTTAGCATCACAGTTTGTAAAATTGAATGGGCCTAAATAATTGAGGCGTACATCTATAAAGCTTAACGAAGTAAAATCTTTTGAGTTTATTTCAGCGCATATCGGAGTTTTAAACCTTCTGTGATTTAGGCGTACAACACGATTATTGCTGTCATCTTTGTCAGATTTAATATGTAATAATGGCTCTATAAAAAAATCGCAAACTACGGTATGTCCGGAATTACCACCTTCACTGTTTCTGAATACATAACATATCGGCTTACCCTCTTTATTCAGATATGGAAAAAATCCATGTTCCCTGTACATCGCTTTATATTCCGGATCATCCTCTACATAAACCGGCAACTCGCCAAGATCATAATCTTCAATATCATCATCGGCACGTTGCATATTAGTTGCCAATCGAGACTTTCTTTTAGCTATATATGGTTTCAGAATGTCGTTTAAAGCAGATTTCGTTAATCCGAGATAAGATTGTATCTCTGCAAAATTTACGATTCGGACGCTATCTTCAGCATAGCTGAGCAGATCTGCACACCGGTCAATGTATTCGGATCGATCGGCCGGTTTGTGTTTTCGAAAAAAATCGCTGTACAGTTTGCAGTAATACATTATAAAACCGTAGGGCCTGCTTGCGGCATCTTTATCATCGTCATCTTCATTATACTTAGATTCATCACATATATGATTCACCTTTATTGAAATTATTCCAGCACGGAAAAATGCGGCAAGTGCGGTGAGATATGGCGATTCTTCACCGTATTCATTTATCGAAAGGCCGGTTGAGTTTGTCTCGAATCGCGAACATGTTTTTCGGAGTTGCTGAATATCGGATAGGGTAGGGATATCATTTACATAAATAACAGGTCGGTTATCTATTGATTCAATGAAAGTATCAAAGTTATTTGTTAACAGGCATTCCGAATTTTGTGGCACTTCGGCAAGTATATCCATGCCATAAAGACCAGGCTTCATTACCTGTGCTGGGTTCTCCGGTAGTTTATGACGTTCTGTTTTTAGCTTACGTTCAATAACCGTCATAGGAGTATCGAAACGTTTTGCCAATTTTTTTACATATTCGAGCCGCAAAGTTTCTGACGGCATGGCAGCTACTAATTTAATTAGCACTTCAATGGCCTCTTCTATTTGTTCCGGAGTTGCATCTTTTGGAGCCAATATCGTAGTAAAATACGAAAAGAAGTCGCTTGTGCGATTAGATATCCACTTTGCGGTCTTTTCTTTCATTTCTCGCGCGATGTCATCAGAATCTTTACCATTTGGAAGCAGAACGCACTTAACTGTGAAACCTTCTGACAGAAGAAGTTCACAACTTCGAAGCAAGGCTTTCATACCGGCGACATCCCCGTCGAAGCATAATGTTACGTTTTTTGTAAATCGTTTTAGCAGCGTCAGCTGTTCGATATCGAAAGCAGTACCGGAAGTTCCAACCGTATTCGTCATTCCGGCAGCATGAAAGGAAACGACATCAAATTGACCTTCTACCAGGTAGGCAAAATCCATCCGGCTTATTGCTTTTTTTGCCTGGTATATACCAAATAATGTTTTTTTCTTTTTGAATAAGTTCGTGTCAGTGGTATTGATGTATTTGCCGGTATTTTCACGTGGCGTGCATAATCTTCCAGAAAAACCGGTAACGCGGCCTTGTAAGTCCAGAAAGGGAAACATTATACGATCATGAAAAACATCGTATTTATATCCGTATTCATTTGTGTTGCATACATTTACTTTTGCAAGATGACCAAACTTATAGCCTCTTTCCGTAAGTTCTTTGTATAACAAACTTCCTTCCGGAGCATAGCCGACTCGAAAATTTTTCAGAGTTTCATTTTCCAATTTGTATCCCCTTTTTTCTAAATACGAAGCGGCCAGTGGTAGCTTTTCTTCAAAGAACCGGCAGGAAGCTTCAATAGCGATCCGCTCGGATTCGATCTCCTTTTGTTTGGCCAGGTCTTCCGGAGTTCGTTCCGATTTATCTATTTGTATCCCGGCCTGCCTGGCACACCATTCGAGCGCTTCGTATGCATTCGCATAGTGTTCGTGCTGTTGAACAAAGTTGATAACATCACCATGTTCACCACATGCCCAACATCTATATGTTTGTCTGCCAGGAGATACATTTAGAGATGGGCCATGGTCATCATGAAAGGGACATACACCGACATAATTACTGCCTTTCTTTTTTAAAGAAATAAAATCACCAATTACGTCGACAATGTTGAGAGCATCTTTTACACGCGTATAATCGTTGTTATGCATTACGTTTTACGTATTTATAATCGTCAGTAAATTCATAGTTAGAGTTTCCCATGGTTATGAAATAACAAACGATTTTTATGAATAGGTTGAGATTTTCTTTTTTTACGTACTTTTCAATGGAGAATGATTCTCCTACTTTAATTTCTGTCAGGCGAATGAAAACATCATCCCGGTATTTGCGAAAATTATCTTTTCCCATTCTCTGTTCATACTCCGGAATAAAGGAGTAGTCGTTTAATCTATACTGAACGAAAGATTCCATATTCGATTATTTAAAAATTTCCATTTGTCGGGCTTCAAAAGAATCTTCGGGAGGAATGTTCAGGTGTGAGCATAGGCGTTCGTATTCCTCCTGACTGATTTGTTTGCGGCCGTAATACAAATCCCAATAACGTTTTTGATTGATTTTTACATCAATGAAAAATTGTTTAGTGGGAGTGAAGTATTCCGGATGACCAAATTTGCGTTGCAGCACCGTTATTACCAGATTGTGTTTGACCGTTTCTCCGAGCGTTATTTTATTTCTGTGTAGGAATAACCTTACAGCACGCGGAGTGCGATCGACATGAAAGGCGATTTCTTCAATCGACAGTCGGCCAATATTATCAAGAACAGTCTTTTTTTGATGTTCAGTCCAGTGGGTTTTCTTCATTTTCCTTTTGTTCAAATAAATCATACTCAGGGGTAAATTTATCTCCGTTAAAGGCTCGTCCACTATAATCCCAATAAACCGTTTTTTTTCCTTGATCGGTAAAAACAAAACCTGAAGCGAAACGAACAGTCATATGAGTCGTGTAACTAATACGTTCCAATTCATATCCCTTTTGAACTGTTGCCTGTTCAAATTCTTTTGTCGTATACATGATATTGATTGTTTAATTATCCGAATAGTCCGGCGACCATTGCATTTCAATTTTAGCTTTTAATTTACCTGTACCGTCACATCTTTTACAGGCCTTATTTGTCGTATCCTTTCCTTGGTAGTCAATATGAAAACCACGCCCATTGCATGTTGGGCATTTATGATTATATACATGATACGTTTCCTTCATGCCATTGAAATCGGGAGGAGTAATTTCTATTGATTGCTTTTGTTTGCTCATGATTGACCTCCTTCCTCTTCTTTAATTAACTCTTCTTCGGAGAAAATTTTATTTCCGGTTTCTTCCATGACAATTATGTCAATCTTTTCTTTAGCCCAAAAAGGGATTGGCGTTTTTCCGTTCAGCCAGTTATAGAGGGTTATTCTGGTAATCTGGCATTCTTCTTTTATCCTACTTCTTATTCGAGAAGATAAATCCAATAGTTTTTTTAACTCTTCATTCATAATTTCATCTTAGTTTAATCGTTTATCATTTCGTAAAATAATTTAACAATGCAAATGTAGAATATTTTTGGAATACAATCCAAATAAATTCTACATTTTTTCCAAAAAAATCCCACACTTTTTTTTAAATATCTAATTATTAAAGACTTAATTTTGTTATTATGGAGAAGAAAATCGGAGAAATAATAAAAGAACATTTTGAAGCATCTAAAATGGAAGCTACGGCTTTTGCGAAAGCAATAAATAGAGAGCGTAGTAACGTATATGACATATTCAAAAGGAGTAGTATTGATACTGGGCTGTTGAAAAAAATTGGACACATTCTTAAGCATGATTTTTTTGAAGACCTATTAGAGCCAGAGACAAAGAGAATGTTAATGATGAAAAAAGGTGTAACTAAAAAAGTGCTTTTAGAATTTGAGTTAACAGATGAAGAAATAAAGTTTTTAGATATAGAAAATAAAATTATTGAACAATTAAAAAAGTAAAGTTATGAGCATGGTGGTATCAGATTATTTAAAAAAATACAAAAGAGATATAGCGGTGATATTAGAATCGAATCCTGATTATAAAAACATTAAAGAAGTGGATGAAGAAATACTTACTCAAATAATATCCCTTTTAAA
>JAITVS010000004.1 GCA_031285685.1 Tannerella sp. | reverse complement strand
TGGTTGGCATGAGCCGCGATACAGTCGTCCGGTATGCGGATCGCTACCCAGACAGCGCCTTTCTTTACGGGACCTTTGCCGATCATTTCCATGATCCATGCTTCATTCTTGTCGGCGATAGAGAATGACTCGCCGCTGCTGTAATATCCATGGTCGCGAACCAGCCCGGTCATCACCTCAATAGCTTCGCGTGCCGTTTTCGAGCGTTGCAAAGCAATATAAATAAGACTGCCGTAATCGATGATACCTGTCGTATCGACCAGTTCGCCGTGTCCGCCCCAGGTACTTTCGGTAATGGCTACCTGATGTTCATTCATGTTTCCGACAACGGAATAGGTTTGTTCCACCTGTGGGATCATGCCTAACGGTCTTCCCGTATCCCATTCCACTACTTCCAGCATCGAACCTTTTGGCCAGGTTGCCGCCGGCCAGCGATAAAGTTCTCCGTACAGGGTATGCGAATCAGCCGAATAACTGATCATAACCGAACCGTCTACGGAAGCTTTCCTTCCTACCAGGAGGCCTGTACACGCCATCGCTTCCATACTCACCGAAAGAATTGCACACGCAATTCCTGCTTTCCATTTCATTTTCATTTTCATACGTAAATATTAAGTGTCCCACATCGTTTAATTATCACAGTATCGCCACCGCTTTGCGGATTTTAGCGAGGCGCTCGGCAAAGGATTTATTGTTATTTGTAATCTGTATATTGTATTTTGTCTGAATATTTATCAGCGAATAAGCCGGAATACCAAGTGCGGCTTCAAACAGCATTGCGGTTTCGACCGTAAGCGGTCTGCGCTCATTTAATATATCATTCAATATTTTATACGACATACCCATTTGTTCGGAAAGTTTCTTTTGTGAAATACGGCGATATTCAATTTCGTCTTTCAATACTTCACCGGGATGCGTTGGCGTGTATCCATATCTTAAATTATTCATGACTGTTTTATTTATAATGATTCGACAATTCTATAATATTACATATAGTTACAACGGTTTCGGAAACAACTTGTGTTGTTTTGAACTCGATGCGGTACCGATCGTTTACACTGACGGATTCCAAACCGACTTTGTCTCCGCGCAATTTTTCGTAACGCAGAGCTTTGTACGGAAAAAGGTCTTCAACAACTGTAACAGAGCCCAAAATATCAATTGTCTTACGATATTTAGCTGTTATATGCGGTTGAAAACGATGTTTTTTATCCGTTGTTTTTCCTGTAACGTACAATTCTTCCAGATATTTCTTTGCAAACTTTATTTCCATATCAGTTTCTTAAATGCAAGCAAAGATAACATGGTTTTTGTTTTCCGCAAAAAAAGTGGAATTTTTGTTTGAGAAATAATAAGCCACTTCACAAGCGAAAGCAGCTTTCGCTCGTGAAAGAACAGATTTGTAAACAGTGCAGATTAAGTGAAAAATAACAGATAAACACCCGTTCCGCAAAGATATCCCAGCAGGGCAAGCGGAGTAAATCTTTTCAGGTAATACATGAAATCAATCTTTTCCAGTCCCATAACCGTAACTCCCGTGGCCGAACCTATGATCAGAATACTTCCGCCCGTAACGCCGCAATAGGCAAGGAAAGTCCAGAACCCTCCGTCCGTTATGAAACCGGCGGAGTATGCCGACAGCTCCGCCGCCGGATCTGCTATCGGATACATCCCGATCGTGGCGGCTACCAGCGCGACATTATCTATTCCGGAGGATAAAAGCCCGATCAGGAAACTGATCAGATAAGGTTGATGAATATGCGTATCTAAAAATCCCGACATGACAGCCAAATGCCCGGACGTTTCCAGTGCGCCCACGGCCATCAATATGCCCAAAAAGAAAAACACCGTTGCCAGATCAACACTTGACAGTAATTGGGAAATACGCAGCTTTTGATTTTCCTTTATATGTATGCGGCTATACATTATATCGGTGTAGAGCCATAATACGGTTAGCCCGGCCAACACGCCCAGAAAGGGAGGAAGGCCGGTTAAGATTTGAAAGACCGGTACTAAAACTAAAGACAGTATTCCTATAATAAAAATAGAATGTTGCGCACGAGGCGGAATATGAGGAAGATCGTCTGTCATATCTTTTTCACTTGGAACTCTTAATCTTGCGCCTTTTTTGAATAGCCAGAAATGGGCAACGGTTAAAGGAACAAGCAAGGTGATCAGTGCGGGGATGAATAAATGTGAAATCTGATGCCATGCCGTGATGTTTTTTCCTACCCACAACAGGATTGTCGTCACATCCCCGATAGGCGACCAGCAGCCTCCGGCATTGGCCGCAATAATGGCTATACAGGCATATTTTATACGGTCGGTACGGTCTGGAACAAGTTTGCGCAAAACGGCCATGATAATAATAGCGGCAGCCAGATTGTCCAGCAGGGCGGAAAAAAAGAAGGTGGCAAGGCCGATATGCCATAATAGTTTTCTTTTATTCGTCGTTGCCAGATAGCTGCTCGTCGAACGAAATCCTCCATGCCTGTCTACAATCTCGACGATAAGCATGGAGCACATGATGAAGAACAGGGTTTCCGACACATCGCCCAGGTGGTAAACGATATTTGTTTCGGAAATAAAACGCACGAACTGTTCATGAACAGGAAGGGATACCGTTTCCGGATTTTTACTTAGAAATTCCCGAAATAGCGGGCTTTCGTGCAGAATAAAAATATTGTAAGCGTCAAACATAAGGATAAGCCATAAGGAGATCGCCATAAAAAGCGCCGTCGCAGCTTTATTTATCCTTATCTTGTCTTCAAGAGCAATCGCGAATATGCCCAGAAGAAAAATTAAAGGCATCAATATATACATGTTATATACGGTTTAATATGTACCGGAAAACTTTCATTGGCCGGTTTTAAGTGGAGATATACTATAAAAAGTCGGCCAACTCATCGGGGATTACGCCTTTTTCAAGCGCCGCGACCATATAATCTATGTAATCTTCCCAGTTTTCGGGCACGGGGCAAAATACGGTTCCTTTAGCTCTGTTCGATACATCCAGTACGCCATCTTCATCTTTAATGATATATTTTCCCTTAAAGGTTTCCGGATAAGTTGAGAGCAATTCCAAAATTTCGTTTTCCATATACTTTACAATTAATGTGATTAAGGTATTTTTTTTGCAAAGATGCAACGTAAACTTTTATCTTCCAATTTTTTCTCTTTGAATGTGTTCTGCCGGACTATCTTTGATTATATTTGCTGGAGTATTAACGGATAAATTAATGATAATGAAAAAAATGTTTGCTCTCATATTCAGTTGTAGTCTAATCTCCTGCGGTGGGATTCCGATCCTGACGACAGTGCCTCATAATAATAAAACGTATGATGTAGAGTATTTATTTGAACACGACGGTTGTAAGGTTTACTCTTTCTATGATCGGGGAAATCGCGTCTATTTCACTAATTGCAACGGGGATGTCACGAGTTTCGTAAATGACAGTACAAGTACAAGAACAGTCACTATCAGTCGTAAGCAGCAGAGATAAGGCTCTGTAACTCTTTCATGGATTTGCGGAAGGCCGGATGAATTGCGGACGGAGCGATTTCGGCCAGGGGGTCCATTACGAATTTCCGTTTGTGCATCATGGGGTGGGGGAGGGTCAGGCGATCATTGTCCATAATCAAATCGTCATACATCAGTATGTCTATATCGATTATGCGGTCGTGGTAGGCGCCG
>JAITVS010000391.1 GCA_031285685.1 Tannerella sp. | reverse complement strand
GGATTGAAAAAAACACTACCGGAACGCCATTACAAACTGCTTCCCGTAAATGAAGAAGCAATTAAAAAAGGTATGGAAATTATCCAGAAAGTATAAAAACACAGACGTGAGAAGGGGCTTGTCTATATTTTTCTTTTCTATATTCTTTTCCGGAATGCTTATAGCTCAGACCGGTAAAAAAGGACTTACCCCTAAACTAAATACAGCCCCGGAAAACCTTCCGGACAGCCTGTTATATCAGACAGACAGTTCTAAAGTAAGTACAAATCGCACGACTGCTTACAGGCTCACCGACAAGCTTGGTGAAAGGTATATTGCGCCGATGGATACACAACGCCTGAACTTCTCCAATAGTACGTTAATAGAAGGACGTGGACTGGCAATCAGTTATCTGGCCAACATCGGCTCCCCGGCGCAAAGCCGGATCTTTTCCGAACGGGAAGATGACAACGATATCATCTTTGCCAACGGATACCAATATTACATAACAACACCGACAAATGCACTTTTTTATGATGTAAAAGAACCATATACAAAACTAACCTATCTGCCCAGCCTTTTCGGAAACAAGCAAACCAGCGAAGAAATGTTTAATGGTGTGATGACCACAAATATCGGAAAAAAAATAAACCTGGGAG
Source organism: Tannerella sp. (assembly GCA_031285685.1). Classification (GTDB taxonomy): domain Bacteria; phylum Bacteroidota; class Bacteroidia; order Bacteroidales; family Tannerellaceae; genus Tannerella. Next base: position 6,872 of record JAITVS010000391.1, on the reverse strand, counting down.
CTGATTTCGATTATACCTATGTGCGCGGATCTTATGCATCCAACAGCAATAAGCTACTATATTACAGAATTTTCGAAAGTTACTTATCAGACAGGTATGAAAGACATTCCTATTTCCGTAATTATAACTATTTAAATGCCGAAAATGGGGGACTGACAAATGACCGTTATATCACACACCCGGATGATTTCAACGAAGGTAGCAGGCAACCGATAGATGATTCAAAATCATTTCCTACCAGATATACCGATACATGGAATCGCCTCAAAGGCAAACAATTCTTCCTTACTCACAGATATAATTTAGGATTTTACCGTGAATTAACCGCACAGGAAAAAAAGGAGGCGGATAAAAAGAAGGAAGAAACAAAAAAAAAGAAGGAAAAGCAACTGCAGGATACTGCTGCAAATAGACCTTCCGATAAAGGGACGGATAATAACACACAACAGACCGGCTTACCTGATATGTCCGGAGATCCCGGTGAAAATACCGAAGAGGAAGAAGATATTGATGCTGTATTTGTTCCTGTGTCAAGCATAATAAATACTTTTGAATACGAAGGAAACAGCCGGCGATTCATTTCAAATTCAAACGGAATAGATACCTGTTATGAACATATATACACTCCCATAGATTCTGCCGTCAACGATTATACAGAATCGTGGAATCTTAAAGGTACACTTGGATTGTCGTTGCGTGAAGGATTCCAGGACTGGGCAAAATTCGGATTGACAGCCTATGTTCATCTCGAAAAGCGCAGATTCACCCTCCCGGAAGACTCTGCCCGCTCTACCACAAAATATGACGAATTTTCCACCTATCTCGGAGCGGAACTATCAAAACAGCAAGGGCAATTATTAACTTATAATGCAAGGGGAGAGTTTTGCCTTGTAGGCAGTGATATCGGAGAATTCCGTGTAGAAGGAGATCTAAAAACCCAATTTCGTTTAATGGGAAAAGACGCCTCCATAAAAGCAACCGGTTACATCAAAAATCTCACACCGGCATTTTACATGCGTCACCACCATTCACGCTATTTCTGGTGGGACAACTCTTTTAAAAATACACAACGGGTATACGCCGGCGGTGAAATCGATATACAGCAAACACAAACCAAAATGAGTGCCGGGGTAGAAAGTATTCAGAATTTTATTTATTTCGGGAAAACAGGTACACCAGAACAATACGGAAGTAATATCCAGGTCATCAGCGCCCGGATAAAACAGGATTTCAGATACAAAGCTTTCGGATGGGAAAACGAAGTCGCTTATCAGCTGAGCAGTGAGAAAAGCGTGTTGCCTCTTCCGCAGATATCCGCATATACGAATATCTATATAGACTTTACTTATGCCAAAGTACTCAATATACAACTTGGGGCTGATGCTCACTATTATACATCTTACTATGCCCCGTATTACGAACCTGCGACACAACAATTTCAAACTCAAGATGAGAAAAAGATCGGAAACTATCCGATTATAAACGCATATGCAAACATTAAGCTCAAGCAGGCAAGATTTTTTGTTTCAGCCTACAATCTGGGCTCATTGTTTATTTTACCGCCTGATTATTTCTCTCTTTACCACTATCCTCTGAACCCGATGAAAATTAAACTCGGTATCTCCGTTTATTTCAACAATTGATCACAGACTATAACCGACAGTGAAATCAAAAAAAGTTCTTATTTTATACATCGTCATTCTGCTGATTGCGATGTTTACCTTGTACAGAAGTGTCAGGCATTCGATACGTGACTATAGTGAAATTCATTCGGAAGGCATATTGCGGATTGTAACAGAATATAATCAAACGGGATATTTTGTATCAGGGGATACAATCGAAGGTTTTCAATATGAATTAAGCCAGGCGATCTCAGAAGTATCCGGACTTGAAGTTCAGATATTTCTTGAAATGTCACTGGCCGAAAGTTTTATCGGATTAAATAACCAAAAATACGATATAATCGCCCGTAATATTCCGGTAACATCCGAAATAAAAGAAAACTATCTCTTTACGGATCCTGTTGTTTTTAACAAACAGGTATTAGTTCAACGCACCACTGAAGCTAACGACTCTATCCCTCCGGTACGAAATCAGCTGGAACTTGCGCAGAAAACCTTATACATTCCCGCAAATTCACCGGCATTATTACGCATACAAAATCTTCAGCATGAAATTGGTGACACCATATATATTGTTGAAGAAAACCGTTACTCATCAGAGCAGCTCATTATTATGGTAGCCAAAGGAGATATTGACTATGCCGTGTGTGACCTGCAAATAGCGACCATTGCAAAAAAACAGTTTCCCGAAATAGATATTGATACGGATATCAGTTTTACACAATTGCAATCATGGGCTGTCCGGAAAGAATCCGTCATCCTGTTAGATAGTCTTAATCACTGGTTTCTGAAAATACGTGACAACGGCAGATACAATGATATATACAAACGCTATTACAACGATCAAATCAGACAATAATCGGTGAAATCGCATTTTTTATTCACAATTCTTGTTTATTAACGAAATAACCGCTATTTTTACCGTGTTTTTAATAGTAAAAAAATGCGATTTGATGAATTAGATCTTGAAGATTCCCTTTTGGATGGTCTTTATGCAATGAATTTTCAAGAAATGACTCCTGTTCAGGAGTTTTCAATCCCTCCCATTCTGGAAGGCAAAGATGTTATCGCCTGCGCTCAGACCGGAACAGGAAAAACGGCTGCCTACGTATTACCGGTAATAAACGAATTAAGTAAAGGAGGTTATCCGGATGATGCGATAAATGCCATAATCATGGCTCCTACACGCGAACTTGCACAACAAATTGATCAACAGGTCGAAGGGTTCTCCTATTATCTTCCCATTTCCGCCGTAGCTGTATACGGTGGTACTGATGGAATCGCCTATGCCCAGCAGGAACGCGGATTACTAATGGGTACCGATATTGTCATTGCAACTCCCGGACGTCTCATTGCGCATCTGAATCTTGGCGGCGTGGATCTATCGCACGTATCGTTTTTTATACTTGATGAAGCCGACCGGATGCTTGATATGGGTTTTTATGATGATATCATTCAAATCTATAAAAAACTACCCAAAAGCTGTCAGATCATCCTGTTTTCGGCTACAATGCCTCCCAAAATAAGGACATTAGCCGGAAATATCATGAAAAATCCGCAGGAGATTGAAATTGCCATATCGAAGCCACCGGAAAGTATTATGCAAACTGCATATATCTGTTATGAAGCTCAGAAAATACATATTCTGGAAAAGCACTTCAAAGAAAGTAATCCGAAACGCGTAATTATATTCTCTTCATCAAAACAAAAAGTGAAAGAACTGGCATCTGCGCTGCTGCGGATGAAAGTAAATGTTGCGGCTATGCATTCGGACCTGGAACAGGCTGTGCGCGAACAGGTCATGAAAGATTTTAAGAACGGCCGTATCGACATTTTAGTCGCAACCGATGTTGTTTCCCGCGGAATTGACATTAATGATATAAGCCTTGTTATAAATTATGATATACCAAAAGATTCCGAAGACTATGTTCACCGTATAGGACGCACGGCGCGTGGCACTGACGGTAAGGGATTAGCCATTACATTAGTCTCCGAAAATGAACAATATGAATTCAGAACAATAGAAAAGTTCCTGGGAAAAGAGATCTATAAAATTCCTCTTGACCCTTCTCTCGGGGAGGCTCCGGCTTATGAACCGGAAAAGCACAAACAAAAAAATAAAAAGCGTTATGGTAAAGAGGGCAATAATAAATGGAAACAAAAAGAAAAAAATCCATCTAACAACCCGGGCAAAAAAAGGGAAGACACCAATAGGCCGGTAAATAAAAAACGAAACAACCGAAACCAACAAAAGCATAACGAACAGGAAAAATCCAAACCTAACGGACAATAGGCAACATTAGCAAGATTGATTCACTCAATCCGAATTACCAATCATCAATCACAAACTAATAACAACAGATTTATGATTTGTTTTCCAAATGCAAAAATAAACTTAGGACTTCATATAACCGGAAAACGCTCCGACGGATACCATACAATTGAAACTATTTTTTATCCGATACCGTTAAAAGATGCCCTTGAAATCGTAAAGAGCGAAAAAACGTCATTTACGCAAACAGGAATAAAACTGGAAACTTCTCCGGAAGAAAATATTGTGATGAAAGCGCATGCCCTGATATCCAAAAAGTACAAGGTCCCCCCCTTTCATATCTATCTGAAAAAGGCGATTCCATCAGGTGCCGGATTAGGTGGAGGAAGTGCTGATGCTGCTTTTATGTTGAAACTGATTAACGATCAATGCGAATATAATATCCCGGAAAGTAAACTGGAGAAAATGGCCGCATCAATTGGAGCTGATTGCCCGTTTTTTATACGTAATACCCCTGTTATAGCTACCGGAACCGGAAATATATTCAAACCTTCCGACATATCGTTAAAAGGTTATATCATATACATCATCAAACCTCCTGTCGCCATATCCACCCAAGAAGCATACTCTAAAGTTAAGCCGCAAAAACCGGATTTTTCATTAGAGAAACTGTCATCAATCCCGATTCCCGAATGGAAAAATTTTCTTAAGAATGATTTTGAACCGGGTATATTTAAAAGATATCCTGTTATAGGAGAAATCAAGGAGAAACTATATTCGATGGGGGCGGAATATGCTTCCATGTCGGGTTCCGGTTCCGCAGTTTTCGGGTTATTTAAAAATACGATTTCACCCAAGTTCGCCGACTGTTTCGTATGGAAAGGAACACTCGAATAAATACATACAAACACGAGGCGTGGCTTCCTACAACAAAAAAAGAAGTAGAAGCCAGAGGATGGGATTATTTAGATGTAATCCTGTTCAGTGGTGATGCGTATGTAGACCACCCATCATTTGGTGCAGCAGTTATAGGCCGGATACTTGAAGCGCAGGGCCTGAGGGTTGCAATCGTTCCACAACCGGACTGGCGGGGAGATTTACGTGATTTCAAAAAACTGGGAATACCACGTATGTTCTTCGCGATTTCACCGGGTGCAATGGATTCGATGATTAATCATTATACTGCAAACAAGCGCCTTCGCAGTGATGATGCCTATACTCCGGATAAACGAACAGGAATGCGCCCGGACTATCCCAGTATTGTATATGCTGATATACTAAAAAAATTATACCCTGATATTCCCGTCGTTTTAGGCGGAATAGAAGCTTCTTTACGCCGCCTGGCACACTATGATTACTGGCAGGACAAACTGCGTCCGGGAATCCTTTCAGACAGTCCGGCTGATCTTTTGATATACGGCATGGGAGAAAAACCGATCATTGAGTTAGTAAGGCTGCTAAAAAAAGGTGTACCGTTCAATACAATCGAAAACATTCCTCAGACAGTATACATCAAGAGTAATATAACGGATTCACCGAATGATATCCTCCTTTTTTCGTACGAAGAATGTCTGAAAGATAAACAAAAACAGGCAAAAAACTTCCGGATCATCGAAGAAGAGTCCAATAAATATATATCTTCCAGAATCATTCAAAAGACCGGAGATAAGGTCATTGTGGTAAATCCACCCTATCCCGCCCCGACAACAGATGAAATTGATTTGTGGTACGATTTGCCATATACACGTTTACCGCATCCAAAGTATAATGATAAAGTAATTCCGGCATTTGAAATGATAAAATTTTCCGTGACAATTCACAGAGGATGTTTCGGTGGATGCGCTTTTTGTACGATTTCAGCGCACCAGGGTAAACAAATCATATCACGTAGTCAGGGGTCAATCGTCAAGGAAATTGAAAAAATAAAACAAATACCTGATTTCAAAGGATATATAAGCGACCTGGGAGGACCGTCCGCAAATATGTATCAAATGAAGGGAAAAGACGAATCTATCTGCAAGAGATGCAAAAAGCCTTCGTGTATACATCCAAATATATGTAAAAATTTATCAACAGACCATACCCCCCTTTTAGAGTTATATCGTAATGCAACGAAAATTTCAGGAATAAAAAAAATATTCATAGGTAGTGGCGTTCGTTACGATTTGTTACTACATAAGAGCAATGACGAAGTTATTAACAAGGCATCTCGTCAATATACGGAAACCCTTATAAAAGAACATGTATCAGGAAGATTAAAGGTAGCTCCGGAACACACGGAAAAAAAGGTTTTGCAGATCATGCGTAAGCCTCCCTTTGAGATATTTGAAAGGTTTAAAAATATATTTGATAATATCAATTCCAGACACAATCTGAAAGAACAATTAATTCCATATTTTATATCAAGTCATCCTGGTTGTACTGAAATTGACATGGCGGAATTAGCCGTCAAGACAAAAAAAATGAACTTTCATTTAGAACAGGTTCAAGATTTTACTCCGACACCAATGACTTTGGCCACTGAAATATATTATACCGGTTTTCATCCGTATACTTTGGAAAAAATCCAATGTGCAAGAACAAATTCCGAAAAGTTATCTCAACGCCAATTTTTCTTCTGGTATCTTGCCGAATACCGCCCTAAAATAACGCAATTCCTGCGGAGAATAAAACGTAATGATCTTATAGATAGCCTTCTAAAAAAATAATATCAAAAAACAAGATTTTTTTTCTAAAAAACATGTCTGATTTTTATTTGACAAATCGAAGTGAATTTTTAATTTTTCCAAAAATAAAAGACAAGCAAAGGATACAAATATTTACCTGTTTTTTTTATAAAAGTTTCCATCTAAGAGTTTTTATTATGAAGTCATCTTGACTTTTCATTTTTATTTATTTTGTTGAGAAGAATTACCATAAATGCAATATAGTTAAACGCTTTCCAACTTGAGACAGTTGTGTCAAACCTGTTAAGCAAA
>JAITVS010000354.1 GCA_031285685.1 Tannerella sp. | reverse complement strand
ACCTTTTCATAAATAAAAGGAGATTCGTTTCCGGCGATGATCCGGTTCAGAAGTTCGGTCGTATCCGATATGAGCATGATATTATTCTCGGCGGCATATTCCCGGATCTTTTTATCTACGTCACCCAATATGCCCAACGCAAAAAAATAACGGTTTATTTCAGTTGCTGTCTGATAGGTTCGTGAATTATCGAAATGAGAAACAACCCTCACAACCAATGGGTTTAATTCACTGAAGACACCTTCTATCTGATCTTTTAATGATGTGGGCGTTTTTGTTGTATACCAATTAGATAAATTATCAGCCAAGATTCGGAATGTATTTGTCGGCTCGCTGATCGCACCATTGCCCCATCGTATGAAACTAAAAAAAGGAGAACGACTGCCGCCTTTGAAATCATCCGGCTTTAGTCCATGATTGGTCATTATGTTCAAAGCCTTTTCAGCCATTTGTTGCAACTCACTCTCGAAATTGCGGATAATCCCGAAAAGCAATTCTTTATAATCGGTCATCAATTGCTTGTCGGCTATATCAGCCTGCACCTGATTGCTGTATGCTTTGTAGCCTTCTTTGAATATTTCGGAAGAAAGGGATTGAATATCGCTGCGGATATTCCACGTATCGCCGTTTTCTATTTTCTCTTCCGAAAAACGGATCAGCCAGTCGAGCAAGAGTTTGTTGTCGCTACGCTCTAAGTCGAATAACATGGAATCAACGGCTTGTCCTAAAACTTTTTCGGTATCCAGTTCTACATTATATCCTCCACCTAACCCTATTTCACGTGTGAAAGCACGCATTGTTTGCTGGAAAAACTTATCAATGGTGCTGACGGAAAAAGAAGAATAATCGTGAAGTATGCGAATTAAGACATCGCGTGCTTCTTTTCTTACCTGCTCTTCATTCAAACCATATTCATCGGAAAGTAAACCGACATAATCCGATTCTTGTCCTTGAGCCAGATTGCCAAGCTCTTCGACGATGCGGGTTTTCATTTCGTCGGTTGCCTTATTCGTAAAAGTAACCGCCAGTATATGGCGATAGGCGTATGGGGAAGAAAAAAGAAGGCGTAAGTATTCTGCGGTCAGGCGATGGGTTTTACCCGAACCTGCCGAAGCTTTATATACAGAAAGATTTACTTCATCGTCAAATAATCCTTGCTTTAACATATCCCTCTTTTTGCAATAGTTCCAGTATCTTATTTCTGAAATCCCCTTGAACTATTATTTCTCCGTCTTTGGCCGATCCGCCGACTCCACATTTTACTTTCACAAATTTGCCTAGTTCCTCTAAGTCTGCAACTGTACCGATGAATCCGGTTATCAGAGTCACGGCTTTTCCTTTCCGGTTACGTTTGTCGAGGGATATACGAAGTTGCTGTTTGGCCTTGTCCGGCGTATCCTCTTCTATGTTCTCTTCTTTTTCATATTCGAAGTCCGGATTTGTAGAATATACAACATTCAGACGGTCTTTCCAGTCACTCATATCAATGGATTTTGTTTGTTGCAAAAATACGGAATAATTTAAGAAGCTGTTTTACAAAATTACCACTTATTCATATGTATTTTAGCGTTGTCGTATTTATCTTTTGGCGAATAATTTCCCTTAGGATAACCAATTGGTATGACAACGAGCGGAAGAACTTGAGCAGGCATATTGGTGTGTTTTATCACCGTTTCCATCCTGTCGCGGTAGGGGTAAGAGGCTGTCCATACTGCGCCCAAGTCCATAGCTTCGGCAGCAAGAAGGATATTTTCCGTTGCGGCAGAGCAATCCAGATACCAATAGGAAGAACGGACAGTATCTCCGCAAACAACAATAGCCATCGGCGCTTCTGCCAGCATTCTAGCCGTAGGCAGTTCTGCTGCCATTTTATCTAATGTATTTCTGTCGTTTATGATTAGAAATCCCCAAGGGCGGGTATCCTTTCCCGAAGGGGCGGCCATTCCGGCTTTGATTAGCGTTTGAATGTCTTCATCCGATACAGGCCTGTCTTTTATGAAGTTACGCACACTTTTTCTGTTGAATATAACAGATAAGGCTGCATCCTTTTTCGTTATCTGATTTTCTTCTTTCTGAGAACAACCGGAAAATAAAATAGTGCAAACAGCAATAAAGCTGAGGGTTAGACTCTTTTTACTCATGTTTTTCTTTTTTATTCTGATGAGGTACAAAGATACGATTAAGTAATCAATAAAAAACACCGGGAAAATATTCCCGGCGTAGATTTATAGTGATGCTGGATATTATATAATTCCTTGAGCCATTACAGCTTTCGCGACTTTCATAAATCCGGCGATGTTAGCTCCTTTTACATAATTGACATAGCCATCGCTTTCTGTTCCGTATTTCACGCAATTCTCATGTATATTCTGCATGATCCATTTCAGTTTTTCATCCACTTGTTCAGATGACCAACTGATACGTTCAGAGTTTTGGGTCATTTCCAGTCCCGAAACAGACACACCTCCCGCATTTGCAGCCTTACCCGGAGCATAGAGAATCTTTGCTTCCTGAAAAATAGCGATAGCTTCCGGTGTAGATGGCATATTCGCACCTTCCGAAACTGCAAAAACTCCATTTGCCACGAGTTTTTTTGCATCCTCTCCGTTCACTTCATTCTGAGTGGCAGATGGCATGGCAATATCTCCTTTTTCTCCCCACGGACGTGCATTCGGTACATATTTGCAACCGTATGTTTCGGCATATTCACTGATACGCCCTCTGTATAGTTCTTTCAGTTCTTTTACATATGCCAGCTTTTCGGCTGTAATACCTTCCGGATCGTAGATATATCCATTGGAATCGGATAGAGTTACCGGAATTGCACCTAACTCAATCAATTTCTCACATGTATATTGAGCTACATTGCCCGAACCGGATACAAGGCATTTTTTACCTTTTATGTCTATATTCTTTGTTTTCAGCATTTCAAGGAGAAAATATACGTTCCCGTATCCTGTGGCTTCGGGACGAATCAAAGAGCCTCCGAAGGTCAAACCTTTACCTGTGAAAGTGCCTGTAAATTCGTGTGCAAGTTTGCGGTACATTCCAAACATGTAGCCTACTTCGCGTCCTCCTACCCCAATATCTCCGGCAGGTACATCGGTATCGGGCCCGATGTGACGCCACAGTTCTGTTACAAAAGCCTGACAGAAACGCATAACTTCGGCATTTGATTTTCCTCTGGGACTAAAGTCGGAACCCCCTTTTGCTCCGCCCATTGGAAGGGTTGTCAATGAATTTTTGAAAGTTTGCTCAAATGCGAGAAATTTTAGGATCGAAGGACTAACGGACGCATGAAACCGGATTCCTCCTTTGTATGGCCCTATTACATTGCAGTGCTGGATTCTGTATCCCATATTGGTATGTGTAGCGCCTTTATCGTCTACCCATGTAACACGAAACGAGAAAATACGGTCGGGAATACATAATCGTTCGATAAGGTTAGCCTTTTCAAATTCAGGATGGTTGTTGTAAACTTCTTCGATAGATTCTAATACTTCTTCAACTGCTTGGTGATATTCCGGCTCGTTCGGAAATCTTCTTTTCAGATCATCTAATACTTGTTCTACTTTCATTTTTCGCTTAGGTTTTTTTTGACAAATGATACAAATACGCCGTTATTTATGACTATTTGTTTTATTTTTACAAAAATAAGAATATTTTTCTAAAAACCACAATTTGCTTTCCTAAGAATTTCCCTATAAATTGGATTTAAATTTAAAATATGATCGTTACCCACTAAAAACAATTGTTCTCTGGCACGGGTCAGGGCTACGTTTAATTTGCGATCCACAGTGCCTTCCTGATTCATATTGCTAAAGTATCCTAATTGATAAGGCCTGTTGAAACAAAAAGACAGAATAATGACATCACGCTGGCTTCCCTGATACCGTTCGACCGTATCTACCATAATATTTTTAAATTCGGGGATTCCGGTTTCCTCCAGCTTGTGCCTGATCAATGCGATCTGGTTACGATAAGGAGTTATAATACCAAGCGTCCTGCTTGCATCGAAGTTTATTCCGTTTCTTTTGTATAAATAAAGAAAAGCCTTAGATAGAGATACA
>JAITVS010000307.1 GCA_031285685.1 Tannerella sp. | reverse complement strand
CGGTCCGGCTTATTAAACGGCCCCCCTTTCTTTACTTCAAACGGAATATCAGGATGAATTGTTTTCACCGGCTCACAAATACGAACAAAATCATCATACATTGCCTCCGTAACCGTAATGCCTACGGGAGGCAGCGGGCCACCGTCACGATTAAAAAGATTCGATATTTTATCCAGCTTACCGGCATAAGATTTAGCCCAGGCCTGCGCCCCGAGCAAACCATATTCTTCACCCGCAAAAGCAACAAACAAAAGGCTTCTTTTAGGCTTCCCTCCCGTCTGCGCAATCATACGGGCGGCTTCCATAACGGACGACATGCCCGAACCACAGTCTACACCACCCGTTGCCGCATCATGTGAGTCAAGATGGGCGCTCAGCATCACATATTCATCCGGATACTCCGTTCCACGTAATTTTCCGATGACATTGTAATATATCACCGGCCCCATTTTAAAATGATTACGTATATCAAACTCCAGTTCAAAAACACGTCGTTCTTTTACCATCTGTTTGATAATTTTATACTGGTGTTCATCCAGTTTTATATCAGGTATTACAGGTAATTTATCAAATGTGATATCCGGGTTCTTCACAACGCACCGGTCATATAAAGCAACGAGCGGAACCGGTGCAGATTGAATGATACCCAGGATACCGGCTTCACGCATTTCTTTGAAAAACAATGCCGGAGGCTCATCCAACAAAGCAATCAAGGTGTCTTTGCGATTCTTTTCTTTATTTCGTTTTTCAATTTCTTCATTTTTCTTCCGGATGGAGTCATTCTTTACCAATATATCCGCACGAATGGAATCCCCTTTAAACGAATAATCGATTTCCCAGCCGCCACTGTCCCCGGTAACAAGTACCCAGGCACCTTTCAGTGCGCTCCGCATACGCTCAAGCTCATTACGGCTACGGGGTTCCATCAGGACATGCCCGCGTTGAAGACCTTTTGTTCCCGCCGAATAAGAAGGTGTCACAAAATGCAAATTCATCACCTGTTCTCCGCCAATCATCCTCCCGAACCATGGTCCGCGGTTAAAACCGACATGCATCGTGCCGGCTTCGTGAAGTTCAACTTCAAGCCCCCACGATCCGAATTGATACGCCACCCACTCGGTTGCATTACTGTATGCATCCGAGCCAATCAGACGACCTCCGAAACGATTTGTCAACACATCCAAGTGACTCATCACCTGATTATCCGTACGCCCCATATCTATGATCTGTCTGACGACATCATCCTGTGCAAAACAAACCGGAAATCGCGTTATCAGGAACAAAAAGATAACTCCCAATCTCTTCATTTTATTTCTCTCTTTTTATCAAATCATAGGCAGCACGTGCCGCTTTTTCCATTATATCATCTTCACCGGGAACTTTTTTATCACGCATCACAATACGTCCGTCGCAAATAACAGTATCAATACAACTTCCGTTTGCCGCAAAAACAAGGTTCGATACAAAATTAAAGTTAGGTGTAAATGCCGGAATAGCCAAATCTACCAGACACAAATCCGCTATACATCCTTCCGTGATACGCCCCGCATTCATACTGAGAATATCCGCACCTGCTGTTGTTGCAGCATATAACATTTCATCACAGGTTAACACTTCCGGATCTTTACGCCATGCCTTACCTAACAACGAAGCCAGTTTCATGGCTTCGATCATATCCAGATTATTCGACGATGAGCAACCATCCGTCCCGATTGCAACCGTAATCCCGGCATCACGCATTTCTTTATACTTAAACCGGTAACCGGAAGCAAGTTTCATATTAGATGCCGGATTATGAACCACTTTAGTCCCGCTGTCTGCCAGCATCCCGATTTCCTCATCATCAATATACAGAACATGAGCCAACACCATACGCGGAGATAATACGCCTAACCGATGCAGATAACGCACGGGCGTCATTCCGAACCGCTCCTGACACTGTATGACCTCGCCCTCCGTCTCTGCCAGATGCAGATGCATAAGAAGATCGTTATCTTTTGCAAAATCAGAAGTCCACCGGAGTAATTCTCCCGAAACCGTATAAACGGCATGAGGTCCCAACGCATAATGAATACGCTCGCTATAGGGTGATTTACCACGAAAACGCTTTATTATATTTTGCTTGCTACGATCTGCCAGCTCCGGTTTGAAATGATCAAAACAGGCTTCCGACAATACAGCCCGCATTCCCATTTCTTCAACGGCCTGCGCCGTAGCATCAAGCTTGTGGTACATATCAAAAAACGTCGTTGTCCCACTGCGCAACATCTCCACACACGCAAGTTTTGCTCCCCAGTAGATATCATCGTAAGTCAGCTTCGCCTCGTTCGGCCATATTTTCTCCTCCAGCCATGACATCAAAGGCATATCATCGCCAAAACCCCGAAACAAGGTCATTGCCGCATGAGTATGCATATTCATCAAACCCGGGAGGACCGCTTTACGGCAACCATCTATAATTGTTCCGGCTGACAGTGATAGTTGTTCGCTAACATTGCCGGCCGGAGCAATACACTTTATAATATTCCCTTCGATATAAATATCTGTCGCCTGTCCGTTCAGCTCTACAGATTTCAGAAGTATACTCATTTATTCAACAACCGGTTATAAACGTCCATATCATCAATGAATCAACCGCCTACCTGTTGAATATTTCCGAAACAAGCAGGCGGAAGATTTCTTATCTAAATTCTCTGTAAAATTCCGCTACCGCCTCTATTCCGGTGTAAAACATATCAACCCCGAAACTTTCATTCGGAGAGTGAATCGCATTCCGCTCAAGTCCGAAACCCATCAACACACTCTTAATCCCAAGCACTTTTTCAAAAGTGGGAATAATCGGGATGCTGCCACCGCGACGGACAGCAAGGGGTTGTTTTCCGAATGCAACGGTAAAACCTTTTTCCGCCGCCTTATATGCCGGCAGGTCTATCGGACAAACATAGGCTTGTCCGCCATGATGATGTGTAATCTTCGCCTTTACGTATTTTGGAGCCACACGGTTAATATAATCCATAAATAATCCGGAGATCTTTTCCGAATCCTGGTGAGGTACAAGGCGGCAGGATAATTTGGCATAAGCTTTAGACGGAAGAACGGTTTTGGCTCCTTCACCCGTATATCCGCCCCATATCCCGCAAACATCGAATGAAGGACGGCAACTATTACGTTCTAACGTAGAATATTCTTTCTCTCCGAAAAGCTCTTCCACATCAATCGCTTCCTTATATTTTTCTTCACTGAAAGGTACTTTCGCCAACATTTCTTTTTCCGTGGCAGAAAGTTCCTCCACATCATCGTAAAATGCCGGAATCGTAATGCGACCGTCAACATCCGTAATGTCGGCAATCATCTTACAAAGCACATTAATCGGATTTGCCACGGCACCGCCGAAATGACCGGAATGAAGATCCCGGTTCGGCCCCGTAATTTCAATTTCCCAATATGACAAACCACGCAAACCTGTAGTCAGAGAAGGGGTATCCTCCCCAACCATACTTGTATCCGAAACAAGAATAATATCTGCTTTCAGCAAATCCTTATTTGCCTCACAAAAAGCTTCCAGGCTCGGAGAACCGATTTCTTCTTCCCCTTCCAGAATAAATTTCACATTACAGTTGAGAATACCTGCTTGTAAAGCTGTTTCAAACCCTTTTACCTGAATCATCGCCTGTCCTTTGTCATCATCCGCACCACGTGCGTACACACGTCCGTCACGTATTTCCGGTTCAAACGGATCACTTTTCCATAAATCCATCGGCTCCGGCGGCATGACATCATAGTGTCCGTATACAAGCACGGTCTTAGCGTCCGGAGAAATGATCCGCTCCGCGTAAACAACCGGATTCCCAGTGGTTTGCATCACTTCTGCACGCGTAACACCTGTTGATAATAATAGTTCTTTCCAGCGCTCCGCACATGCTATCATATCAGCTTTATGTTCATGCTTCGAACTAACCGAAGGTATACGCAATAATTCAAACCATTCATTCAGAAAACGCTCTTTATTCTTTTCGATATACGATTTTATCTCCATGATATCTTATTTTTTAATTAATGCGAATCAGTAGTTGAAAACCTAACGAATCGCAAGATGTTTAAAATATTTATTATCAACAAAATAAATGCATTAACATTTGTTCAATCCCCTAGGAATCATTAACTTAGAAGAAT
>JAITVS010000294.1 GCA_031285685.1 Tannerella sp. | reverse complement strand
TTTCCTGCAAACCATCCCGCAAAACAACACCGCTGGCATTGAGATCATAAGTTCCGGGCTTTCCAAATTTTGCAAAGTACGCCTGCTTACATTCCGTCGTAGTGTAGATTTTTGTTTTTAACCCGTATAGATTCTCATTTTCGCACATTCCGCAGATTTCAAATTGTTCTGGGTTGTACTTGTCGAGGAATGTAATAGGGACACCCATCGTTCCAGTGTAATCGCTTGGGATTGCATCGGTATAAGGCACTTCAATAGCATCGTAATTGTCATAATGGGCATAAGCAATCTTGCCCTTGATTTCCTTATGGCTACTGAATTTCAGATTGTCCGCCACTGACATAAGCGGCAATGGTCTATGTCGTCTACCGTGGTCAAGATTAGTGAACCAACATACACCCGGTACACGATTCACTTTCTCTCCGTTTTGTTCCCGTTCAAATTTGTACGAATCGGCATAGATAAAATCGTCGGGCACCTTAAAATACATGCCTGTATTGAAATTCGTCGCTCCCAACCAGATTTTATCCTTCTGAATCAGCGGGAACAACTCCTTGTAAGTAATCGCATTGATATTACCAATAACCAGAAATTGCTTGTCGGCCTGTACGATCCAAGCCAAAAACTCGCGGAACAGCGAAAAAGGCGGATTGGTAATAATTATATCAGCCTCATTCCGTAACTTCACGATCTCACGACTTTTGAAATCCCCACTCCCCGCCAAATATTCCCACTCCAAGTCGTTCACATCAATCTTTCCATCGCCGGATCTATCGTGAGAAAGGGTGAAAATTTTACCGTTCTTCGTGGTCTTCTCTTTGTCGTATTGCGGATTGTTCTGTTCAAAAAGAGTTGGCTCATAGTGACCCCCGATATGTTTTACTGTCGGGTGCATAGCTGGTACTAATGAGTTTCTTAAGCCCAAACCTGTCGAAATTTTGCGCGAAAAACTTGGTGAAGTTGCTCCACTCGGGATCATCGCACGGCAGGAGTATGGTTTTACCACGAAACACGTTTGGATTGTATTCCAAATAGGCGGCAACTTCCTTCTCAATATCATGATACTGAGTGTAGAACTCATCGTTCTTCGCATTTTTCGCGTTCGAGAGGTTGCTGTTTGCCATACTATATTATATCTAATTTTTGCTAATCCTAATTATTCTGACTTTTGAATATCGCAATTATAGCGGATTCAATACAGCAACAAAGTTACAGATTATTCTTCAAATGACCTAATTACATTCTAATTCCTTTGATTTCACCTCTTTCCGGCTTCTGCTTCACCTTTATCCCTATACTTTCCTGAAACTCCCTGTATTTCTGTCTAAACCAGTTTGTATCGCTAATTCCGTCAATCGTTAGATGAAGTCTGTCAGGCTTGTTGGCAGACGGTTTGATTTCGGCAACGGAATGTTCCGTTTCAAAATGCCGTTGGTATTCGGATGAGTAGAGTTTTCCTCTGAACCCAACCGATTTCATTTCCAGTATCGCTTTTGTCAGGCTCTATCCAAACCCCAAATGCCTGCAAAGATTTTCCATATGGAGCAATTCCCTTATCTTCGGGAATAGGGAATATATCCTGTCTAACTCTTGCCGTAACTTATCCGTTACTTTGGTATGTTCCCTTTCATTCGTTTGAATTTGCTCTTTCAGAGTCTTGACTTCCATTTGAAGTCCGGCATTCTCTTCTTTCAGATTATCTATCTCCTGTTGCTGCCGTTTTACTTTGGAAGTACCGACAAGCGAGCCTATTGTCCATAATATTGGAACCAATATCGGCAGCCTTGTTTTTGAGTTCTTCGGTTTTTATATCGTTCCTGATGTGGGATAGCTCCTGATTGCTTTGCTCTTTTTGTGTCTGCAAAATTTCGTTATCTTTTTCCAATTGTTCATTCTTGCCGACCAATTCCCTGTAATATTGTTGTGTGGAAATGTGCCTTGCTTCTGAACCCTCTTTGCCACGTACCAAACCAAACTTGCTCATCGTCTGTGCATAAGTATTCTGCATGTGTTTGAATCTCTCCTTCGACATAATATCGTCTGCACACAGGCGGGGAGCATTGGCATTCTTCTTTCTGTATTTCTTTCCTGCTTTTTGTGCTTCCTGTCTGGCTTTTCGTCTTTCACCGGTTACAATAGGAACTACTGTTGCGTGGATATGAGGCGTTTGTTCATCCAAATGCAGGACGGCGGAAACAATATTCTCACTCCCCACCTCTTTACGCAACCAGTCAAGACTGTCCCTGCACCAGTCATCCAACTTGCCCTCCTCTTGAATACGTTGCATCTGTTCGGGGCTTCCTGTCATAATTACCCGGATTGCCCGGACTTGGTTGTGGCTAATCTTTCGGGCGATCTCTGCATGTTCAATCCTGTATTGGATTGCTTCGGTGCGATTCTTCACGCCTTCGGGAAACACTATCAGTTCCCGATTCAAATGCGTGCGGTCCTTATCCGCATTGGACGGATTGACCGTCCGCTCAATGTGGGAGCTTATCGGGGCATCATTACCCGCTCCCTTTTCCAAATGAAGTACTGCGAATTTTGCCATTGTATGTTTTTGAATTACTTTTGAAATTTAAAAATTGATTGACATTTTTTCATCCGACTTCCTTTAGGGGAAGTCTTCGGGGAGATTCCAAAGAGGGAACGTCTTTGGCTTATTGGGGTGTTTTTAGTGCAGATTTATCGGAGCGTGAAGAAAACACCCTAATAAGCTATGGCGTTTAAAAAACGTCCCCTTGGAGTAGCT
>JAITVS010000242.1 GCA_031285685.1 Tannerella sp. | reverse complement strand
CGCCAAAGTTTCCCAAACTTCGGTTTTTACATCACCGCGGATGTCACCGCCGATCAGCCAGATAATATTAGGCTCGTCTTTATAACGTTCCGCCAGAAATTTGCCGTAAGCCTGCGCTTGTTTCGCATCCATATCGCCCCGTTTGACCAGACCGCCCCATATACAAACCATACCGATGTATATTCCTTTGTCGGCAGCCGTCTTAATGATATAATCCATGTGATCCCAATAACCGTAGACCCCCTTTTTATTGATGTCTTTGAAGTTATAACCGTCCATATGTGAAAACTGTCCGTATGCATTGACGGCCGGAACATTATTTACCGTTTGAATCTGCACGACGTTGAATCCGGCTTGCTTACACTGTTCCAGATAATAGCCCGCTTCGTCACGGTTGAGACGTTCCGGTAGAAGCCATCCTGTTTCTCCCAGCCAGAAAAACGGGGTTCCGTCTTCGTGTTTCAGATAGCGTCCTTCTTCGGAAACTTTCAGTTTTCCGTGTGTCCAGGGGATGTAGTTTTGAGCGGTTGCGTTACCGGATAGAGTAAGCGCAAACAAAAGTATGAATAAGGAAAGAGAATAATTTTGTTTCATGGTATTACTTATTTTATTATGGAAAGATTATACATCGTTATTCCGGTCTATTATTTCAATCACTTGTTCCGGTGTTTGGGCTACATGCCATAAGTGTGAATGCTCCTCACACATAAATTTTTCTTCTGCTGCGCGGCGGAACATTTCCAGTAGCGGATCGTAATAGTTATTCGTATTTAGTATGATTACAGGATTGTTATATAGCCCCAGTTGCCGCCAGGTAATTATTTCCAGTAACTCCTCGAATGTTCCGCATCCTCCGGGAAGTGCAATTGCGGCATCCGATAGATCAGCCATCATTTTTTTTCGTTCATGCATAGTCTCCGTACTGATCAGTTCCGTAAGATTCTGATGACACCATCCGTTTTTTACCATGAAATGCGGAATGACTCCCGTGACCGTACCTCCGGAGGATAATACGGCATCGGATATAATACGCATTAAACCTATACTTCCCGCACCATTGACAATATTCATGCTTTTTTGTCCCAGAAACGTACCCAACACTTCCGCGTCCCTGGCATATACATCGCCGATGTTGTTGCTTGATGCACAATATACACAAACAGTTTTTATCATAGGAAATTGTTCTTTTTAAAATAATAACGGCCTTTATTCCGGGTCACCTTTCCGTATTCGATGGCTCTTTCCGGACAGCGGTGTATACATGCCAGGCATTGTGTACAATGGTTTCCCCAGACCGGTTTTTCCGTAACTGTGATATTTTTGGTCGGACAGACGCGTGCACATAGTCCGCAGGATGTACATGCACCGGTTGAATAAAACGGGCGGCTACTCATTGCATGTTTGCAGAACTGCGGGTAAATGATGCGTGACTTCAAAAAAGACATCGAACCTTTTTTATAAGCATGGATGGGTTTATTATCACGAATGGCGTTTATTATTCCGGGAAGTATGTTTTTTGCATTTTCTAATTTTTGCGTTTCAAGCTCTTTGCTGTCTACATCAAATCCGGGAAAAACGATATAAGTATTCGGCATCTGAACAGAATAGGTATGATGACATTCCCATCCTTTCGCTTGTATCAGCTTAACAAACATCTCTTTTGTGTACCCGCATTCGTCGCCGCATGTGAATATCCCGAATATTGTCTGATCCTTATAAGAATTTAATCGCAATCGCTCTATGAATTTATGCATCAATGGAGGGATCCCCCATGCATGAACGGGAAAAACAAATCCGACATATTCTCCGGATGACAAAGTGAACTCCGGCCATGTGGTCGTATCTCCGTTAAAATAGTCGGAGATAGCAATCGTTTTGTCGGTAAATGATTCTGCCACGGTTTCCGCGACCCATAAGGAATTACCTGTACCTGTAAAATAGAATATCATATTACATACTTCCGCCGGCTAAATCCAATAATTCGTTTGTGATAGCCTGTTGACGTGATTTGTTAAATTCGATAGTGAGTTCGTTGACTAAATCGTCGGCATTATCCGTAGCTGTTTGCATGGCAATCATTCGTGCTGCGTATTCCGACGCGTTGGAGTCCAAAAGCGCAGTGTACAACTGCAATTTAATGCTTTTGGGTATCAGCATTCTGAGTATTTTTTCACGCGAGGGCTCAAATATGTAGTCCCCATTCTGATATTCCTGTTTTTCCGGAACGGGAATAATAACCGGCAATAACGGCTCATTAACAAGTTCCTGGGAGCCTGCTCTTTTAAAATGATGGTATATCATTTCAACACGATCTATCTGGTTATTTCCGAATTGTGTGATTAATGATTCCGCAAATCCTGCGATTGTATTATAATCGGCTTTACCGGCCAGGTTTTCAAAGTTTTTGGTTATAGTTATCCCTGTTTTCCGGATGTTATCATAGACTTTTTTACCGATTGTATAAATAAAGATATGTTCATCAGATAGTGACTTTTTGTATTGATCAATCGTCTTTCGCAACTCGCGGGAAACGTTTGAGTTGAAAGCGCCACAAAGAGATGAATCGGAGGAAAATGCGATGATTGCTACATTCAGAACTGGGCGTTCGTGGCTTAACGGACCGGAATAGTCGCCCGTCAGCGATGATTCCATGACATGGTGTAATGCTTCTGAATACGGGAGCATATTGTATATCGTACTTTCGGCCTTATGTAATTTTGCCGACGATACCATTTTCATTGCCGAAGTCGTTTTCCGGATACTTTTGATGGAATTGATCCGTTTTTTTATTTCCTTGAGCGCCGCCATAGAACTGTTTAAGATTTACTGCTTCCTATTATCTTTGCCGCACATTCTTCGATAGCTGCTATTACCTTGTCATCCAAGACCCCTTTACGCAATGGTTCCAGAACATCTTCCTGATGACTGCTCCGGAGAAGTTGCAGGAATGTTTTCTCAAATTCGGATACTTTATTTAATTCCACATTTTTAAGAAGTCCTTTTGTTCCGCAATAGAGAACTGCAATCTGTTCCTCAACAGACATTGGTGCGTATTGTGGCTGGATAAGCAACTGGGTATTTTTCTGACCTTTGTCAATGGTGAATGCCGTAACTGCATCGAGGTCACTTCCGAATTTGGTAAATGACTCCAATTCGCGATACTGTGCCTGATCTATTTTTAAAGTACCCGCAACCTGTTTCATCGCTTTTATCTGTGCGCTTCCACCTACACGCGAAACCGATATACCGACATTAATGGCAGGGCGTATCCCCTGATTGAACAAGTCATTTTCGAGAAATATCTGTCCGTCGGTAATGGAAATTACGTTGGTAGGGATATAGGCTGACACGTCACCGGCCTGTGTTTCGATGATTGGTAGTGCTGTCAGCGAACCTCCTCCTTTTACTTTGTCTTTAAGGCTTTCGGGCAGGTCATTCATTTTTTCCGCGACATCTTGTTGGTTGATTATTTTGGCCGCACGTTCCAGAAGGCGCGAGTGCAGATAAAAAATATCACCGGGATAAGCCTCGCGGCCTGACGGGCGGCGAAGGACAAGTGACACTTCGCGATAGGATACGGCCTGTTTCGATAAATCATCATAAATGACAAGTGCATGACGGCCTGTATCACGGAAATACTCACCGATCGCCGCACCGGTAAAAGGTGCGAAGTATTGCATGGCGGCGGGATCGGAGGCTGTTGCTGCTACAACGACCGTATAGTCCATCGCTCCTTTCTCATGCAAAGTGTTTACAACCGAAGCAACCGTTGAACCTTTCTGTCCCACAGCAACATATATACAATAAACGGGATCTCCTTTTTCAAAATTGGAGCGTTGGTTTATGATTGTATCAATAGCAATGGCTGTTTTACCTGTTTGCCGGTCTCCGATGATTAACTCACGTTGTCCACGGCCAATCGGGATCATTGCATCAATCGCTTTTATACCTGTTTGTAGCGGTTGGTTTACCGGCTGGCGGAATATAACTTCCGGCGCTTTTCTTTCAAGCGGCATGCGAAAGCGTTCGCCTTCAATCAATCCTTTACCGTCAAGCGGTTCTCCGAGGGAGTCAATCACACGTCCGAGCATACCTTCACCTACATCAATCGACGTAATTTCTTTTGTCCGTTTTACAGAAAAACCTTCTTTTACTTTGTCGGTAGGTCCGAGAAGAACTGCACCCACATTATCCTCTTCGAGGTTCATTACAACCCCTTTGATACCATTTTCAAATTCCAGAAGCTCGTTTGCTTCGGCATTATTGAGCCCGTAAATGCGTACAACCCCGTCACTTACCTGCAATACTGTTCCTACTTCGTCAAATGTTGCCTTGATATTTATTTTATCAAGTTGCATTTTAAGCACTTCCGAAACTTCGCTTATTTTTATATTATCTGTCATAAATAAAAGGTATTCTGATTTGATTTTACTATGCGTGAGCTAAATGATTGACTTATTCATTTGCGCCAGTCGGTGATCTATCCGGTCGAGTTGTCCTTTGACCGAAGCATCTATACGTATGTCGTTCATCTGGAAAATAAATCCTCCGTCAATAGACGGATCAATACGATTAGAGAATTCTACTTTTCCGTGCGTTTTCAGTTCTGTGAGATAACGTATACGTGCTAACACATTATGTGATAATCTCCTTGCCGAAATAAGATGAACAACATTAATCCTTTTTTTCTGCCGGTAAAACTTCTGATAACTGAGTGTGATCATCTGTAATGTATCGGTTCTGCGATTCGCTGCGACAAGGTCTATGAAGTCAAGATAAGATTGCTCCGCATTTTTTCCTGTCGCATTCTTAAGCAGATCAATTTTGTGCTTTGTTGGAATCATAGGAGATTTCAGAGTCGTTCTTAAATCTGGCATTTTTCGCAATAAAGCTTCCAATATCTGCATTCTGTGATATAAAAGGGTTTCTTCACCCATGTCAGATGCATGAAAATACAAAGCCTTTGCGTATCTTTTAGAAATTAATCCTTCATTCATTGATTCGGAAAAATTTAGTTTACAATTACTCTTTTAGTTTTTTACCGTATCGGAGTTTTCAATCTCGTCAAGAAGCTGGGCGATCAGTTTATCATGAGTTTCCGTATTCTCCAACTGATGTCGCAGTATTTTTTCTGCAATGTCGACCGATAATGATGCAACCTGCGAGCGGATTTCGCCAATCGCTTTTTGCTTTTGCAAATCGATCAGGCGGATTGCTTCGTTCAGTTTTAGTTTACCCTGTATGGTTGCGTCGTCTTTTGCTTTCTGTATGATCTGCGCTGCTTCTTTTGTTGCCTGCTTTAATATGCTCTGCTGCTGTTTGCGGGCATCATTCAGGAGCTCTTCGGATTTTTGCCTGATGTTTTCCAGTGTGCGGTTTGCTTCATCGGCATTTGTCAATGATTGCTGAATATATTCCCGCCTCTCATTCACTGATTTGGTGATGACGGGAAATCCGAATTTTGCCAATAGCCCGAAGACGATGGCAAAGGATATAATCATCCAGAACAGCAGTCCGAAACTTGGAGTTAATAATGACATAGCTTTTTAACCTAAGGCCATGAGGCATACAACAATTGCAAATAAGGACGCTCCTTCAATAAGTGCGGCTACAATAATCATAGACATACGAATATCACTGGCAGCTTCCGGCTGACGTGCTATTGCTTCCATAGCATTGGCTCCGATTTTTCCAATACCTAAACTGGCGCCGAGAACTACAAGACCTGCGCCGATAGGAGCGGCCATAGGACCTAAATTTGCTGTTGCTTGTAGCAGAATGTTTAATAGTGTCATAAATTTAATTTATTAAGTTAGTAAATATTTTGTCGTATTCATATTTTAGATGGTTTTTACATCTGTTTTTACTTTCTCTTCTTTTTCGTTATGGCTGTGTTCCTGACGGGAGAGTCCGATAAAGACCGCGGAAAGCATGGTGAAAACATATGCCTGGATATATGCAACCAATAATTCCAGAAAGCTCATAAATATAGATAAGATGACAGAAAAAACGGTCATTCCCATATTCATAGCGGTCCCCATTTTTACGGTTATGAAAACAAGGCAGGTAAGCGCCAGGATCACCGCATGCCCGGCCGTAATATTAGCAAAGAGACGGATGGTCAGAGCAAATGGTTTGGATATTACGCCGAATAGTTCTATTATGGGCATTAACGGAATGGGTACTTTCATCCATAAAGGCACATCCGGCCATAATATTTCTTTCCAGTATTCTCTGTTTCCGAACAGATTAATGGCAATCATTGTGCATAGCGCCAGGACCAATGTAATGGAGATATTGCCTGTTACATTCGCTCCGCCGGGGAAAAAAGGGACTAACCCCATCAGATTACTGATAAAGATAAAGAAAAACGCGGTTAGCAGATAGGGAGAATAACGTGCATAATCTTTGCCTATGCTGCCACGTATGATATCATCTTCGATGTTCATGACAAACATCTCTATGGCTCCGACAAAACCTCCCGGGACCGCATGTTTGGGACGTTTCCTGTACCACCTGGCTACAGACAAAAAAAGAATCAGCATAATAATTGAATTTATTATAATAGCTAATGCAATTTTTGTAAGTGATAAGTCTATCGGACGTATTTCTTCGCCGGTGTCATTTATTTCCACGATTTTTCCGGCATATTTCCCTTTATCGGAAATGTAAAATCCTTTGTAGTTGTGACCATGATCTATCTGTGAAGATGAAAATACATGAAAGCCGCTATTTGAAGAATATACAATAACGGGCAGATAGATAGATACATGATGGTCGTTGATGGTGGTTATATGCCACCAGTAAGAATCCTGGATATGTTCGAATATGATATCCTTGGGTTTGATATCACTATTCGATGAGTCTCCTGCTGCATACATTTTTGTGTTGACCGGCCATGTAAACAGAAAGATAAGCAGGATCCATTTTATATATTTATCCGTTTTCTTCTGCATTTTGTCGTCTTTTTTCAATTTTGTGCAGTTTATCAATATTGTATAGTATAAACAGTTTCAGCCCCATAAAGAAGATATAAAAAACACTGAATGCGATTAATACGGTATGTTCTTGCACATCAATAAAATAGTAGTAGCAGAACATGAGAAAAAATGAAAGTATCATCTGAGCGACATTGAACAGCATCAGCCTGGCGATGGCACGTCCGGGATGGAGTCTTTTGCGCTTCATTCGTGATAGTACGAGAAGTACGCTGACCCCCAATATCAGAAAATAGGCCGGAATAAGATACAGGTAATTTGTGAAATAGGAAGGATATACCACTTTAACAAATGCCAGTTCCAGTATTCCGAATATAATTATACTGAAAATAACAAGTTTCCTGGTTTCTTTTGCCCTGTATGCTTTATCCATGATTTTGTTTTTTGTCGTTATTTTGTTCGGAATGCTGTTCCACGCAAACAGTAATCTGGTTTTCTTTCACTTCAACAAAGCCACTTTCAATGGATATCATTTGTTTTTCTCCCTCGGGAGGGAAGCAGACAATATGTCCTTTTACCAGCGTGGATATAATCGGTGCGTGTGAGGGATAAACGGAAAATGAACCCAATTCTCCCGGGAAGGTAACATGGGATACATTTCCGTCGTATATATTTCCGGTCGGAGAAAAGATTTTTATATTTATCATAATGAAGCCTCGGTTTATTTCATTTGACTTTTTATTTTTTCGGCTTTCTCTATCGCGTCCTCTATGGTACCCACATTGAGGAATGCCTGTTCGGGAAGTTCGTCGACTTCTCCGTCAAGAATCATACGGAAACCTTTGATCGTATCTTCTATAGAAACCATAGCCCCCGGAACACCGGTAAACTGTTCGGCAACAGAGAACGGCTGGGATAGGAAGCGCTGTATGCGGCGCGCACGGTTAACAGTCTGGCGGTCTTCATCGGAAAGTTCCTCCATACCTAATATGGAAATGATATCTTGCAGCTCTTTATTGCGTTGGAGGATCTGTTTTACACGTTGTGCCGTTTCATAATGATCTTGTCCGACTATATTCGGATCCAGAATGCGTGATGTTGACTCGAGCGGATCAACAGCAGGATATATACCGAGCTCCGTGATTTTACGGCTTAATACGGTTGTCGCATCGAGGTATGAGAATGTGGTCGCGGGAGCCGGATCTGTCAGGTCGTCTGCCGGAACATATACTGCTTGCACGGATGTGATAGAACCGGCTTTTGTTGACGTGATCCTTTCCTGCAGGTGTCCCATTTCCGTAGCAAGTGTCGGTTGATATCCGACAGCAGAGGGCATCCGTCCCAAGAGAGCGGAAACTTCACTTCCGGCCTGTGTGAAACGGAAAATATTATCAATAAAGAATAATATATCTTTGGAACCATCATCCTCGTCCCGGAATGATTCGGCCATAGTTAGTCCCGATAACGCAACGGAAGCGCGTGCCCCCGGTGGTTCGTTCATCTGGCCGAAGATCAGTGTAGCCTGAGATTTTTTTACCTCTTCATAATCAATTTTTGATAAATCCCAGTGTCCTTTTTCCATAGATTCCTCAAACTCCTTGCCGTAACGTATGACTCCGGACTCAATCATTTCACGAAGCAGGTCGTTTCCTTCACGTGTGCGTTCTCCTACACCTGCGAATACGGAAAAGCCGTTATGTCGTTTGGCTATATTGTTGATGAGTTCTTTAATAAGCACGGTTTTTCCTACTCCGGCGCCTCCGAACAGACCGATTTTTCCTCCTTTCAGATAAGGTTCCAACAGGTCGATCACTTTAATACCGGTGAATAATATTTCCTGTTTTGTGGAAAGATCTTCGAATTTGGGAGCTTCCCTGTGTATCGGCAGGGTTTGTGTGACTTCCAAAGATTTCATTCCGTCTATCGTTTCTCCGATTACATTTAGAAGTCTTCCTTTGGTTTGTTCACCGATAGGCATACTGATCGGCTGGTAATCGGATATAGCTTCCATTCCGCGGCGTAGTCCGTCGGTGGAGTCCATAGCGACCGACCGGACACTTTTTTCTCCGATATGTTGTTGAATTTCGGCTACCAATACGCGCCCATCCGGCCGTCGTATCTTCACAGCGTCGTGTATGGAAGGAAGGGATGTTCTATTTCCACTGTCATTGTCTGTATCAAAACTAATGTCTATCACCGGCCCGATTATCTGGGATATAGATCCTTTTATTTCCTGTTGCATATTAATAATTTTTTACGTTAGCAGAGATGATGCAAATATACTTTATATTATTATCAGAGATGTGTTCTTTTTCTCCGAATATATGTCACAAAAATCATAACTTGCCCTATTTGTATTTTTGTATAAAATTAAACGTTTTCTGAAGGAGTAAATTGCCATTTTTAATGATTTTAATGATTTAATAAGCATCTTTATTGAGGCAATAAGACGTGCTCCGGCCTCCGGCGTGTTCTTTCCGGAGAATTTTTTTTTGAGATCAGATCCTGTATGTCTCTGAGCGCAGTATCCGGCGAACAGTTGTTAACGGACGCCCAGATGGAAGAAGATAATTTGCTGTCGAAACCATCCCATAACATGTTGATTGTTTTAAGTTGTCGTTCGTTGAGACTGATCATCCGATATTTGTCAAAAAATTTAGATTTGTTCATCACACGCATCAGGGCCTCTTCTGCGTTTGTAAGTGCATCCTTCAGGCAATATAAGAACCAGCGTAACCATTCCGTGATGTCCGTACTTCCGGTTTGTGTATACATGAGTATGTCGTTGTATTGTTTGCGATCATGCTCTATCTGTGCGGATATACTATAAAAACGTTCCGGTAAATTATCCGCCCTGGAAAGAAACATATTAGCAATGTTACGTGCTATACGTCCGTTGTCACGTTCGAAAGGCCGTATAAGTAAAAAACGCAGATAAGCTGCGCCGGCTTTTATCACGGGGTCTGTCGGGTGAATTGTATTTATCCACGTGAGAAATGTTTTCATCTCTTTCACCGTATTTGCCGGTATGGGAATTTTGAGGTATTCCATTTTTCGTTCGACGGGCTTTATGGCAGAGAGATCGAAGATTGTATCCGTTTCGTACCAGCCCATATCGGAATCGTTAAAATCGGCTTTTCCTTCGAATGCATATTTCCAAAAGTAAAGCCTTTCTTCTGTAATTATATTCTCATAATTATATAAAGCATCCAGAAAAGCCCGTGATGCGCCAATAGAGGTATTATCTGTTCCGGACATATGGAATCTTTTCTTTGAAAGAGATTGTCCTGTTATTATCACTACCAGTTCTTCATCAAGCACTATTCCTTCAATTCGTGCGGATGCCATAATATCCGAAACAACGGTATTGTGCAAAGTCTTTTTCTTCAGATCGTCTCCGAGAAGACTGATTTTTCCGGTAAGTAGCCCCTGTTTATTTCTGACTTCACCCAATAACGGGGATAACTCTTTGTTATCCCATGTTAAATAAGGCCATCCGCTATGTTCCCAAACATATGATTTATTCATGAACGTCAATTGAGATATTGGGCAAATATACAATATTTTTTTGATTTTAGAAACAGAAAAAGACAAATCCGGGCACTTGTATCGTTTGTCTTCGTTTTTATTCAGCGATAATCGGAGTATTACCGTATACAATCTTATGCCGGGGAAAAGTTCCGGATTTTGTTTCCAAAAGAGATCATGCGACATCGGTCAGCCTTGAGTGATATCGAAAAATCACCGGTTTGAAATGGTTAATAGTCTCTGTTCTTGTTGGTATTTGTTGGGTTAAATATTGCTGTTTGAAATTTATTTTTGTTAATATGTGTTTGTATCGAGGGGTATAAAAGTAATTTACTTACCTTTCCTCTAAAAAGTATGCACATCCTTCGATTTCCTGCCTTTCCCCCAAAGCCCATATCCGCTCGGTTCTGTTGTATTCTTTGCCAGA
>JAITVS010000214.1 GCA_031285685.1 Tannerella sp. | reverse complement strand
GGAATAATCGGCATGAAATGCAGGCTCGTCGACGCATTTGTTTTCGAAAATTCTTTCAGCATTGCAAACCGCCTCATCGACATTACCCCTCCGGGTTCTATTTTTTTCCGCATATCTTCATCCATGCATGTGACTGTCGCCGCAACATTTACATAAGTAATCCGCGATAACTCTTCTATCAGATCATAATCACGTAAAACAAGATTCGATTTTGTGGAAATAATACACGGTGTTTTATACTTTATCATTAACCGTAAAATATCAGGCATTAACTTGTAATGTTCTTCTGCAGGCTGATAACTGTCCGTCACCCCTCCGATATTTACAACTTCCGGTTTCCATGAAGGAGCAGACAATTGTTTTTCAAGTTGTTCCACCACATTTGTTTTTACATATATATCACTGAAATACTGTTCGCTTCCTTCCGCCAGGTAATCATGCGAATAGATCGCGTAACAATACTTGCAGCCATGTTCACAGCCACGGTATATATTCAGATCCCATGCAAAAGGAATTTTTCGTTTCAGTTTATTGCAGGCTACCGCACATGTTATTTCTCTGTAATCAGCCATTTGAAATATTCACATCTGATTCATTGTACTTCTTTGTGGTATCTGTAATGCCCGATTATTTTATAACCGAACAAACAGTCTTCCAAAACCTGTCCGGCTCCGATATTATGTATAATCAGATGACGTCTACTGTTTGCCGTTCTTTTATTTGATACAATACCGATATGTGTGATCCCGCCTCCCAGATTCCAGCATACAATATCACCGGGAAGGTAATCTTCGGGAAGTTGTGATATTGTTTTTGTTACTCCATGTCTGGTAAAAAACGTCATCAGATTCGGCACACGCCTATGATCGATGTTTCTATCGGTACCTGATAGTCCCCAGTTTTTAGGATACTTGCTAAAATTTGCCCTCATATCTTCATGAACCTCTTTTTGCAGGTCTATACCGAATTTCCGGTATGCACGTATCACAACATCCGTACAAACTCCTCTATCAGCAGGTATGTCACCATTCGGATAATCTATCTTAAAATACGAAGGATCATACCGAACCCGTTGCTTCGTCAAAACCAAAGCCGAATCAGCAAGCCGGTCAAAAAAATCAACTTGTCCGGATACCGGACTCACCAATAAAATTAAAAAGGCAATATTTACAAGTTTCTTTATCATGAGTTCCTATCCGTAAAAAAATTTCCGTTATTCTGAAATCTTACAACTAATAACGTAATAATGAGGCGAATTATCTAAAAGCTCCTGGGTAAATTCCTCTTTCAATGATAAATCCATAACTCCGCAGAAACGTTCCACATTATATCGATCATCAAACCATGAAGAAGCATAAATCAACATCGGAACAGTCTCATTTAGCTTCCAATTAGCTTTACTATAAGTACGCCATTGATAAAATTGAAAATCACGAAGTTTCTTTTTTTCAAGTTTTCGTGTAGACTCCATGCTATAAGAACTATATTTCAACATAGAATGATCCGTATCATTTTTCACATAAAAGACAAACTGATCAATATAATCAAAATAAGGAGTTGGCATTTCCTGTAATTCTGCACCTTCTTCAAAATGGATATATGTATTATCTCCACCAAAAACCTCTTGGGTATTTACTTTTTCACCATCGGCATATTCATCTATAAAAACAACCATTTTGTATTTTTTTTCAAATGGGGTTAAGTTGAATTTAAAAATATTTATACCGGAAAATTCCAACGCCTTCATTAGGTCTATACTATTAATATCTTCCGACCGATACATATTATGCCGGTCAGCCTTTACATTCTGAGGAGCAAGATCCTTTTTATATTCAAAATTCTGCGCACTCAATGATAATGAAAAAAAGAAAAGAATGGCTAACGAAGTTAATGATTTCATAGTTTCTTCATTTTAATATTTACAATAATTTATTCTGCACTTGTATGCGTTTTAATAAACCTGAGAATTAATTCTCCGGCAGGCACGACTACATTACCATGATCAAAACCCTGCAATTCGTATAGTTCCACATTATTCTCCATTGATTTCATAATTGCTTTCAGATGCAGGTTTTCTTCGTACCTTGCGGTTAATTCCAAGTCCCGGTCTCCGGTTATCAATAATATAGGCGGAAGATCTTTTCTCACACAATTTATCGGAGCGTATTCGTCTATAATCGGTACTCCGGAAGGTAATCCTCTTTCCTTACAAATTGTATAATGTGTATTTGTCTGTCCGCTGACAGGTATTAATCCTTTAATTTTGCCTGCATCTACTCCGTATAGATACATATATTGCTTGTCCAATCCGATCATAAGTGCAAGATAACCTCCCGCCGAATGTCCCGACACAAATATCTTTCCCGGATCTCCGCCATACTTTTTTATATTTTTAAAAACCCATGCCGTAGCCTCAGCCGCATCCAGGATATAAGCAGGATTTTTGGCTTCAGGACTTAAGCGATAATTTACAGCTACAACAGCAATACCTTTATTCTTAAGTTCGGCAGGAATATATTTCTCTCCACCTTCAAGTCCACCTCCATGAAACCATACCACCGTAGTAAAACCTTCCGTCTTCATCGGATAATAGATATCCAACTTACATCGCTTCCGACGATATTCGCTCGTATCAGCCTCTCCTATATAAGAAATATCTTCCCGGAAAGCATAACCGGAGGAGGTCGATTTTTGCGCAACTGCCGGCATTATGCAACAGAAAAACAAAACTATATTTATTATTTGCCTCATAACATCATATTTTTACTGATTAAACATAAAAGCATACAAACATAAGCAAAAATAAACCTAATTGAAAAAATAACTTTCATTTTTATATTTCCGGAAAATGCAATTACTCATCATTTGCATTCTTTCCGCATACAGCCACAAAAATTGAGGCTACCTCATCCTGAAATAGCCTCAATCATTATGTGTCAATAAAGTAATTGCACATTACATATTTTTACCCGGATTACTTTTTCCAGATCTTTTCTATTTCTTCCAACGACTTGCCTTTGGTCTCAGGAACCATCTTCCAGACAAATAAGGCAGAAAGAATCGCCATTGCTCCATAAAATCCATAAGTAAACGTGCTACTGAATTCCATCATACCCGGATAAGTCGACGAGATAAGGAAATTTGCAGCCCATTGTGCCGCCACAGCAATTGCAACAGCCTGTCCACGAATTTTATTCGGAAATAATTCCGAAATATATACCCAGCATATCGGTCCCCATGACATCATGAAGGATGCAGTAAAGATGATAATGAATATAAGTGTAAGCATGCTTATAATCCCAAGATAAGATAAAATAGCAATTGCGATCATGCCCACAGCCATACCAATCGAACCGGTAATCAACAACGGTTTACGTCCCCATTTATCAACCGTAATAATTGCGACAACCGTAAATATCACATTTACAAGTCCCATCACAATTGTTTGCAACATAGAAGCGTCACGTGCAACCCCCATACTTTCAAAAATACGCGGTGCATAGTATAATACGACATTAATTCCTACAAATTGCTGAAACACGGAAAGCAGGATACCTATAACAATTACCTTTTTACCATATGAGAAAATTTTTGCTTTCGTTGTTTCAGCAACTGTAGAAGTTATTTCATTTAATATTTTTTTCGCATGTTCTTTACTTACATTGATCTTTTCCAAAACACTCAATGCGCTGTCCTCCCTTTGTATCAATGCCAGATAACGGGGTGTCTCAGGAACAAAGAATAACAGGATGAAGAACAAGCCGGCCGGGATCGCTTCCGAAGCGAACATGTAGCGCCAACCCAAGTCATTGATCCATTCGATTGTCTGCCCGTTCGCAATTCCCCAATTCACAAAATAGACGACAAGCATACCGAATATAATAGCAAACTGATTAAAAGAAACCAGGCGTCCGCGTATCTCTGCCGGAGCAATTTCACCAATATAGGTCGGACATACGGCAGACGCAAGTCCTACTCCTATTCCTCCCCATATACGATAGAAATTAAACATCACCAACAATCCTGTTGTCGGTGCTCCCTTTTCAAAAAAAAGAAATTCCGGATAAGCAGACCCCAAAGCAGATGTGAAAAATAAAAATCCCGCGAGCTGTAACGATCTTTTACGCCCTAACCGGTTCGATAAAAAACCGGAGATGGCTCCTCCGATAATACAACCGATCAACGCACTCGATACAGTCGCTCCGTGAGCAAATGCTCCCATTCCCAGAGAATCAATCAGATAAGCCTGAATCGACTTTTCCGCTCCGGAAATAACTGCGGTATCATACCCGAAAAGTAAACCTCCCAGCGTTGCGACCAATGTTATTCCGAATATATAAGTAGAATTATATGTTTTACTCATAATTATAATCCCCTAAGTTCCCTTCCGGAAACTCAGGAGTGATTTTAATATTAATAATTTTACAATCTCTTAAATATACATATTGACAATGGCTTCATATAGCTCCTGTTTTCCACTGGTCTGAGCAGGCTCACCTTTTTGTTTTGAGTAAGCTACAATATCTTCCATAGACATCTTTCCTTCTTCAAATTCTTTACCTTTTCCGGAATCAAACGAAGCATAACGATCTTTTACCATTTTCTGATAAGGAGATTTTTCAAGAATTTCCGCCGCTGTTTCCAATGCACGCGCAAAAGCATCCATGCCTGCAATATGAGCAATGAAGATATCTTCCAGATCCGTTGAATTACGGCGGGTTTTCGCATCGAAGTTAGTACCTCCGCCCTGTAAGCCGCCGCTTCTCAAAATAACAAGCATCGCCTGTGTCAGTTCGTTCACATCGATCGGGAACTGGTCGGTATCCCACCCGTTTTGATAATCACCACGGTTCGCGTCAATAGAACCCAGCATACCGGCATCAGCAGCACATTGTAATTCATGTTCGAATGTATGGCCCGCCAAAGTTGCATGGTTTACTTCAATATTCAATTTAAAATCTTTGTCCAGACCATGTGTACGAAGGAATCCGATAACGGTTTCCGCATCTACATCGTATTGGTGCTTTGTCGGCTCCATCGGTTTAGGTTCAATAAGGAAAGTTCCTTTAAATCCTTTTGAACGGGCATAGTCACGAGCCGTTTTAAGTATCATCGCCAGATGGTCTTTCTCACGTTTCATTTCCGTATTAAGCAAAGAGGAATATCCTTCGCGGCCACCCCAGAAAACATAATTCTCACCACCTAGTTCAATTGTAGCATCGATTGCATTTTTAATCTGTACAGCAGCACGTGCCACAACATCAAAATCAGGATTTGTGGCTGCTCCGTTCATATAGCGCTTGTGTCCGAATACATTTGCGGTACCCCACAACAACTTGATTCCGGTTTCTTCCTGTTTTTGCTTTGCATAGGCAACGATTGCTTTCAGGTTTGCTTCATATTCTTCGATAGAGTTTCCTTCTTCAATCAAATCAACATCATGAAAACAATAAAATCCGATACCTATTTTTTGCATAAATTCAAAACCGGCATCCATACGTTGCTTTGCGACTTCCAAAGCAGAACTGCCTTCTGTCCATGGAAACGTTTTTGTTCCGCCGCCAAACGGATCACCACCTTCAGCACAAAGCGTATGCCACCATGCCATCGAAAATTTGAACCAATCTTTCATTTTCTTTCCGTAAACTTCTTTTTCCGGATCATAATAGCGAAATGCCAACGGATTCTTACTCTCTTTACCTTCGAATTTAATTTTTCCTACTGTAGGAAAATACGTTTTTGCACTCATAATTTTTTTTGTTTTTACTGATTAATATTTGATTTACTATCTGTTCTAACGCTTTAACGGTTCAACGCCTTTAGCCATCGATCATATGCCTCCAGGCTAATTCTTTCATTTACTTTTTCCGGCATGACGGTGATCACTTTTTTCAACGTACCGAATGCTTCTTCCGCACTTTTGTATATACCGGCTCCGATACCGGCTCCACGGGCTGCGCCGATTGAGCCGTCCGTATTATATAATTCTATTGTCGCACCTGTTATATTCGACAAAGTCTGACGGAAAATAGGACTTAAAAATAAGTTCGCGTGCCCGGCACGGATTGTCTTTGTTTCAATACCCATGCTATTCATTATATCCATTCCGTATTTAAATGAAAAAGCAATCCCCTCATGGGCCGCACGTATCAAATGCGCTTTTCCATGGCAAAGGAAATTTATTCCGTGAATAGAGCAACCGGGTTCTTCATTTGATAATACTCGCTCCGCGCCATTGCCGAAAGGAATAATGCTAATCCCTTCGCTTCCGACCGGGATATCCTTCGCCAGTTCATTCATCTCAGCATAACTGATACCTTCCGGAGCGACATTATTCTTCATCCATGTATTCAGAATCGCCGTTCCGTTAATACAAAGCAATACTCCTACACGCGTCTGGTCCGACGTATGATTGACATGAGCAAAAGAATTTACACGTGATAACGGATCATATTTAGCGTCTTCATTGACACCGTAAACAACACCCGAAGTTCCACCCGTGGCCGCGATCTCTCCGGGATTAAGTACATTCAGCGAAAGCGCATTATTCGGCTGGTCACCGGCACGATAAGTCACAGGAATCCCTTTAGCCAGACCCAGTTCTTCAGCAACCTCTGCCGTCATATATCCCTGTATACCGAAAGTCGGGACTATTTCAGGAATCGCGTTCATGTCAAAACCGAAATAATCATACAGGAACTTAGCCGGAGCATTTTCCGTAAAATCCCATGCTATCCCCTCCGATAAGCCGGAAACCGTCGTGCAAGGAGCACCTGTCATTCGCATAGCTATATAATCGCCCGGTAGCATATAATATTTTAATTTCGTATAATTATCAGGCTCATTTTCTTTTACCCATGCAAGTTTTGATAAAGTAAAATTCCCCGGGGAATTCAACAGGTGTGATAAACATTTCTCACCGCCTGTTCCATCAAACGCTTTTTCTCCGTATGGAACCGCACGGCTGTCACACCAGATAATGGAGTCACGTATTACGCGCAAATCCTTATCTACCAAAACCAGACCATGCATTTGATAAGAAATGCCGATGGCTGCTATTTCTGCCGGATTTATTCCGGCTTCGGCCATAACAAACTTTGTTACCTGCTTCA
Organism: Tannerella sp.; assembly: GCA_031285685.1. GTDB lineage: Bacteria > Bacteroidota > Bacteroidia > Bacteroidales > Tannerellaceae > Tannerella. Next base: position 1,777 of record JAITVS010000214.1, on the reverse strand, counting down.
GGCTCTCCCACCACATCTCTGGGTCTTGCTCCGCCCATCCGGCTTTAGCAGCCTTTATCTCCATTTCTTTTTTAGGAAAGAAATCCGTAGCCAGCACTTCACCGGATTCTGAGTTTACAAGACTCGCTTTTACCGAGGAACTCCCCAAGTCATACCCTAATAAATACATCGTTACTTATATTTTATGGTTATTAATTATTTTCTTATCCGTTACTTTTATACTTATACAATCTGGCAGCCCTATGCGGAACATTCTTTTCAAATTCATCCAATACAACAAGATTATCCCATTGTTTCACCTTTTTCTGAAAATTACGCACGTCTGACGTTGTTTGATTTACAGCGTCATACAACAAGCGTAATTGCGAAAGCGTAAACTTGCGAGGCAACAGTTTAAACATCAATTCCGGTTCCACATTAAGCCAATGTTTTATATACTCCAGCCCTCTCCGGATAATCTGCAAATGATCAAAAGCCAAATGCATTTTTTCAATGTCATCGACATCATGCCAATTTGCCGATTTATCTTCGGAATTAAGTGTTATTTTCCTGTTGATTTTGATCAACGCAACGTATCCGATGGTTACAATCCGCTCAATTTTGGTATGCGTTGTCTTTTCAAGCCAAAGTATATCACGCGGATCGCCTGAACGTCGCGGATCACCAAAACTTTGAAACTGACTAAGCGGAATATTTTTCAATCCGGTTAGTTCCGTCAAAACCCTTGAAGCTGCCTCATCCAGATTTTCGTCCATATAAATAATGCTTCCGGGAAGCTTCTTATCGTTATAGTCACTGTTTTTTTCCTGAATGTGGCGTTCTATCAGAAGAACTTTCAGCTCTTTTCCGTCAAACCCAAAAACTACGCAGTCTACAGATACATATGGATTATATAACCTTGTTTTTATCATACTCAAATCAACTATTCTAAAACGACGCTACAAAAATATTTTTTTTATCTAAAAAAATAACACAAACAGATCATGTTATAAAACATAATATCTCAACAAGTTTAGATTTTGTAAAAAATACAATATCCTTTTAAATATTATTGTATCAAATACAATATATGATCCAAATGTTTTTTTACAGACAATTCAGAATTTTCACTCATTATTTCAACTTCTTGATTTAATTTATATTATCTTTGCATAAGCTTTCGAACATATTTAAACGGAAGCACTGGGCCCTCGATGTATGCTTGAAGGAAATGCCAAATAAAAAACATAACGTTTAAAACTGTACAATTACCTTATTGATTCGTATGAAAAGTATATATACTACTCTGCTATCCGTCTTTTTTATAATCTTTTTTGCAGCCTGCCGGCAATTGCCAAACAAAGAAAAATTCATCACTTACTACGAAAAAAACAATTACAATCAAACCCCTCGTTACACAGAAACGATTGAATACTGTAAACTGCTTGCGGCAAACTCTCCGAAAGTGTATTATACTACCATAGGCACATCTCCGCAGGGAAGAGACATCCCCCTGCTGATCGTAGATAAAAACGGTTATACAACAGCAAAACAGGCGCGTAAAAACGGACGGGTGGTCATTCTGGCAGAAGCCTGTATACACGCCGGCGAACCGGACGGAAAAGACGCCGGATTAATGTTCATCCGGGATGTCGCGTTGTTCAATGAACTCCCCGGGATTCTGGACAATGTAACCTTTCTGTTTATTCCCATACTAAACGTAGACGGACATGAGGATTTTGGAGAACATTACCGCATAAATCAGAATGGCCCGGTTGAAGTGGGAGCACGTTTTACA
>JAITVS010000202.1 GCA_031285685.1 Tannerella sp. | reverse complement strand
GTTTCCTACCAAAGGGAATATTTTGCAAGCAATCCCACTGATGTGATTGTCGCACGTTTTTCAGCCGATAAAAAAGGTAAAATCAGTTTCAGATTACATTTAAAAGATGCCCATGATGCCAGTTGTGTTATTCAGGAAAACCGGATTTCCGTCTCAGGAAAACTAACCTTATTATCCTATCATGCAAGCCTTATCGTATTGACTGAAAACGGAAATGTTTCCACAGAAGGCGAACATGTGGTCATCAGAAATGCCGATGCGGCAACTGTCCTCTTATCTGCCGGAACAGATTATGCACCTTTAGCCGATAACTATGTTTCCGGAGAAGACAAAAAACAAACAATTGAAAAGATACTCAGCCAGGCTGCAGGCAAACCGTACAAAACATTGAAAAACGAACATATCTCCGATTATCAGCACTTGTTTAGCCGGGTTTCACTGAATTTGGACAACAAAAAACCGGAAGAACCGACCGATGAACTACTGAAAGCATATTCCGCAGGAAAATATAATCCGGCGCTGGATGTCTTGTTTTTTCAATACGGGCGTTACCTGACAATTGCCTCCTCACGCAAAGGGTTGGACTTACCTTCTAATCTGCAAGGGATATGGAACAACTCCAATACGCCGCCATGGGAAGCCGATATTCATTCCAACATCAATGTACAGATGAATTACTGGCCAACGGAAGTTACTAATCTGAAAGAGTGTCATTACCCATTCATCAACTATATCTATAACGAAGCAGTAATCAGAAGCTCATGGCGTAATATGGCGGCAGAGCTTGGATGCCGGGGGTGGGCAATGAAAACGCAGAACAATATTTTCGGATATTCAGACTGGTTGTGGAATCGCCCGGCCAATGGATGGTATTGTATGCATATATGGGATAAATACCTTTTCAATCCGGATGAAAATTACCTGAAAACAATTGCCTATCCGGTCATGAAATCGGCCTGCGAATTTTGGCTGGATAGGCTTTTCATGGATGATGACGGAAAATGGATTGCACCCAACGAATGGTCGCCGGAGCACGGACCATGGGAAAACGGTATTCCGTACGCGCAACAAATTATAACAGACCTGTTTATCAATACTATAAAAGCCGGAAAAATATTGGATAATGACGCTGATTTTACCTCCGAACTGGAAAATAAACTGCTGCATCTTGACAATGGGCTTCATATTGGTAGTTGGGGACAACTGCGTGAATGGAAGTATACCGAAGACGACCCAGAAAACAAACACAGGCATATTTCACATCTAATGGCTTTGTATCCGGGAAAAGATATTTCACCCGTTAAAAATCAGTCTTACGCACAGGCAGCAGAAACCATACTAAATGCCAGGGGAGACGGCGGTACGGGTTGGAGCCGTGTCTGGAAAATCGCATTCTGGGCCAGATTGTTAGACGGAAACCGTGCGCATAAACTCATCCGAAGCACACTCGATCTGACCGGAGACGGGGGTATGGATTACATGAATAAAGGCGGCGTATACCAGAATCTCCTGGATGCACATCCACCTTTCCAGATAGATGGTAATCTGGGCGCAACAGCATGTATTTCGGAAATGCTGTTACAAAGCCATCTGGAAGAAATTCATTTATTACCTGCACTTCCCGATGTATGGAAAAACGGCGAAGTCAAAGGTTTACGCGCCAGAGGCGGTTTTGAGGTAAATATAAAATGGAACGAACAGAAACTCGTTTCTGCTGAAATCACGTCGTTTAATGGGAAAGATTGTGTGCTGCGCACAAACACACCGGTAAAAATTAAAGGCCTGAACATTACTTCCCGGAAAGACAACCAGGGTTATCACATAACCGAATTCAAAACCGAAGAAAACAAAAAATATTCCATTACTTTGTAATTTGAATGAATTTATTTTCAATGATGAATAATAAGACAATGAAATCCGGATGTACTAATAAAATACGAAAACATCTTATTTTATCGCTGTATATAGCGCTGGCTATACTAAACCCTTTGTCAATAAATGCAGGTAAAATAACGGATTATGTGAACCCTTTTATCGGAACAGGAGTCATTGAAAACAGCCTGTCCGGTTGAATGGGAATCATTACGATCAAACGTATATCACCCATAAGGATATTATTGCAGGAGGTAAAATAGAATTTAAGATGGGGAACAAACCTTCAAAATGGGGAACCGGAAAGGAAAGCAGGCCTCAATAAGTCAAACCATTATAAACACGTCTCTTATGCGTCTTATTTTTTCGTTTTTTGCTCTCTTTTTAGTTTTTTTAGGTTGTGCCGAAAAGCATTCGACCGGTCAGCATCTTTCGAATTACGTAAATCCGTTTATCGGGGCAAGTACAAACACGTCCCGCTCATACCACGGATTGGGTAAAACGTTTCCCGGAGCGGCAACTCCTTTCGGAATGACGCAGATAAGTCCCAATACCATCACAGGAGGCGATAATGGTAGCGGTTACAGTTACGAGCACACATCTATCGAAGGCTTCGCTTTTACGCAAATGAGCGGGGTCGGCTGGTACGGCGACCTCGGTAATTTTCTGGTGATGCCATCCACCGGTCCGCTGAAAACATACGCCGGTAGCCCGGAAGCAACGGAAAATGGCTACCGCTCTGCATACTCCAAAGAAAGCGAAACGGCAAAAGCCGGATATTACAGTGTATTCCTGACGGATTATCAAATAAAAGTGGAAGCTTCCGCCACACCCCGCGGAGGTATTTTACGATTTACCTATCCCGAAAACAAACAATCGAGAATTCAGATAGACCTGGCACGCAGAGTCGGAGGTACATCCGTCCGCCAATATATAAAAGTAGAGGATGACCACACAATACGCGGCTGGATGAAATGTACACCGGAAGGAGGCGGCTGGGGAAACGGAGACGGTAAAGCCGATTACACCATATATTTTTATGCCCGTTTCAGCAAATCGCTTGAAAACTTCGGTTTCTGGAGCGCCGACATTCCGGATGACTGGAAACGCAAACTTGAATATGTGACAAGCGAACCATACCAGAAAAAAATAGCCGGAGCACAGGTTCTAAAAGGTGTCCGTGAGCTGGAAGGAAAACACATCGGTTTCTTTACCGAATTTGCAACCGGCGAAAACGAAGAGGTACTTCTGAAAGCCGCCATATCATTCGTTGATATGGAAGGAGCGGAAAAAAACTTCCATGCCGAACTGGCAGAAAATTCGTTCGAAAATGTTTACAGTGATGCACAAAAAGCATGGGACAAAGCCCTGAGAAAAATCTCCGTAGATGGTGGAACGGAAGATGAGAAAACAATCTTTTATACGGCATTGTATCATACGATGATTGACCCACGCCTGTTTTCCGATATTGATGGCCGGTATTACGGAGGAGACAAGCAAATTCATAATTCCGGCAATTATAAGCGGCGGACGATTTTCAGCGGTTGGGATGTTTTCAGGAGCCAGTTTCCATTGCAAACCATTATAAACCCCGAATTAGTCAATGACGAAATCAATTCACTAATCGCGCTGGCCGAAGAAACCAGGACATTCTACTATGAACGTTGGGAATTCCTCAATGCCTATTCCGGCTGTATGTTAGGCAATCCTGCCATATCGGTCATCACGGATGCATATATGAAAGGCATTCGTTCATACGACGCGGAAAAAGCATACCTCTATGCACTGAACACCTCGCAAAAATTCGGGAATGGTGAATCGGGCTATTCTACCGCTCCATACAGTATTTCATGGACACTCGAATATGCTTACTCCGACTGGTGCGTGGCAGTACTGGCCAAATCGCTCGGTAAAGATACGGACATGGCCGCTTTTGAGAAAAAGGCACAGGCTTACCGGAATATTTTTGATACGGAAGATAAAATGTGGTTCAGGCCCAGAAATGAAAACGGAGAATGGGAACCCTGGCCGGAAAGAGGAGTATTAACGGAATGGCATGGTTGCATCGAATCCAACCCTTATCAGCAGGGTTGGTTTGTACCTCATGACATCGATGGAATGGCAGAGTTAATGGGCGGCAAAGAGAAAACAATAGCAAATCTCTGCAACCTGTTCGAACAAACACCGGAAGATTATCATTGGAATGATTATTATAACCACGCCAATGAACCGGTTCATCATATCCCTTTTCTATTTAACCGGTTAGGTGTTCCATGGCTGACCCAGCAATGGACAAGGCATATATGCAGGCATGCTTATAAAAATGAGGTAGAGGGATTGACCGGAAATGAAGATGTGGGGCAAATGTCAGCATGGTACATACTGGCAGCTTCCGGACTTCATCAGGTATGTCCCGGCAATACCCAGTACGAAATCACCAGCCCTGTTTTCTCCAAAATCGTATTCAATCTTGACTCCGGGAAAACATTTACCATTACGGCAAACAACAATTCGCCCGAAAACATCTACATTCAGGACATCCGCCTGAACGGAAAAATACATCCCGGTTACTATATACTCCACAAAGAGATTATAAACGGAGGAGAATTGGTACTAAACATGGGTGACAAACCCAAAACAAAAATAGAATGAGCGACAAAATCACCCGAAAGGTTCTCCTCGAAAAAAATGGAAAAGAGGTTTGCGTGTTCCGTATACAAAATGCAACCGGCGCCTATACCGA
>JAITVS010000167.1 GCA_031285685.1 Tannerella sp. | reverse complement strand
ACAATGATGGTAAGAATAAATGCTACGATCATACCAATAAACGGAGCCAGAAATATAAACGCAGCGATCTTTATTATCACAACACTTTGTATCGCCTTAAAGCCGCTCGCCATAATGGCCGCTCCGGCAAATCCCCCGATAAGCGTATGGGAAGATGAAGACGGGATTCCCAACCACCATGTGGCAAGATTCCACACAATGGCCGCAATAATTCCCGAGAAGATTACCGGAAGAGTGATATATTGTTCAAAAACCGTTTTGGATACGGTATTTGCAATACCAAATTCCCCGATGATATACTTGGCAATAAAAAACGCAACAAAATTAAAAAATGCAGCCCACAATACAGCCTGAAAGGGTGTTAATACCTTAGTCGATACAATCGTGGCAATAGAATTAGCGGCATCATGAAAACCGTTTATATAATCAAAAAGAAGCGCAAGGACAATAATAGCTATCAATAATTCCATCAGAACAGGTTTTACGCGTATTTCACGATAATAGTCTTTACAATCTTGCCTACATGCTCGGCTATATCTGTAGTCCTCTCCATCTCATATAAAATCTCCTTCAACTTAAACAATTCAATACTATCTTTTTCTTCTTCAAATAATTTTATGACAAAATTCTCATAAACATCATCCGCCTTATTCTCTATATCATGTAACTCCTTACAATACGTTTTGATTTTTTCCGCACTATTCTTCAACGAATCCAACTCATCTGCAATTTTACCGATACAAACAGAGGCTTCCTTCACCAGAGAAGCTAATTGAACAGCATTATCAGGAATAATTTTGGGTTTGTATAATGCGATACGTTTGCCGGAGCTGTTTATACCATCGGCAACATCATCCATATAGGTTGCCAGATTATGGATATCCTCACGATCAAACGGTGTAATAAATGTAGTATTCAATTCATCAAAAACCTGATGAGAAAGTTTATCACCCAAACGTTCCTGATCCTTGATCTTTTTGTAAAGTTCGGACTGTTGCTCATGGCTCTCTGTCTTAACACACTCAATCAGCAAGTCTGAAGCTGTAACAAGTACAACCGACAGTTGCTGAAACAAAGGGAAAAATTTTGCTTCTTTAGGAGCAAAACGACTAAAAAATGAATTGTTCATATAAATATACTATAAAATTTCACGTTTACTTTTGAACTACAAACTTATATACAATAATTTAATCCGGAATAATAATGATAAATTTTATCCGATAAAGTTATTAACAATGTGTGAAATTTTGCGTTACACCACATCAGCATCTATTTTTATTAATCAGCATACAAAAAGACGGCAATCTTAACGGATGATAATCTTAACAGTAGAAAACACCTACCATTTGTTAAAAAACAATAATCATCTTTGCAAATAAAAATATATTAATAACTTTGCATCACAAAGTACTTTTAATTATGTATTATGAACAGAGAAGCAGAAGATATAAAAGTGATTCGTCAGATGATGGAAAAATCATCTAAATTTCTATCTTTTAATGGAATATCCATTGTATTTGCCGGTTTTTTTGCCATCGTGGGAGCGGTATTTGCATATTTCTCTATAGAAGGTTCCTTTGGCAAAGAATACAATACAACACAAAAAATGATGATACTCCTCGCCGATGCGATGATTGTTTTTGTTCTGTCCACCTGCACCATCACCTTCTTTTGCTGGAAAAAAGCCAGATCCAATAACGAATCGCTATTCAGCAGCACAACACGACGTGCCGCATACAGTCTGTTACTACCTCTATTTGCCGGAGGTATATTTTCTCTTGTATTTCTTTTCAGGGGAGAAGTGGATATCGTATGCGCCGCTACATTGATCTTTTACGGACTCGGTCTTGTAAATGCATCCAAATACACATTTCCGGAATTAAATTATCTTGGCATTATTGAAGTCATACTCGGAGTGCTGGCACTCTTTTTCACGGGCTTTAGTCTTTACTTCTGGGCTATCGGATTCGGAATCTGCCATATTATATTCGGATTTATCATGTATTTTAAATATGAAACGAGCAAAATGCAATGATGAATATTATCTCAAAATTAGATAAAGCTTTCGACAGCCGCGTAAGGTTAGGCATCATGTCTATTCTATCGGTCAACGAATCGGCCGACTTCAACACGATGAAGCAGCTGATGGAACTGACCGACGGAAATCTTGCCAGCCACTTGAAAGCGCTGGAAGGTATCGGATACATACAATCCGTCAAACAATTCATCGGCCGGAAACCAAATACAAAATATATGATTACAAAATCAGGCAAAGAGAATTTCAAAAAACATTTGGACGCATTGGAAAAACTAATCAAATAATTTTTTTTAATCATATACTTTGAGTTTCAAAGTACTTTTAAACAAGACAATCATATGGGAAATCTTTTATATCTTTTTTTAGGCTTGGGAATCACGATTTTCGGAATCATATCATTTACCTTGTATTCGATAATCAGGCTACTCTTAGAGGGTTATATGTTCAGAATAAACACACTCGGAATGATGGCTATAGGATTTTTAAGCTTTATACCGGCTTCAATCATCACAATTGTGATCATGTTTGTGATTACCGCCGTTTTCTGCCCGATTTGCTTCGGATTCATGCCATAAAATATTACAAATCAAACATTTAATCAAAAAAAATATGAGTTTCTATCTGTTTTCAGGCATTTTCATATTGGGAGTCGTAGTTTTCATCTCCTATTCATTTTCAAAATGGGTGCTGAAAAAATTAAAAATCAGCAATAAAAAAAACAGGAAATACATTGCCGTACTTCCGACAATCGTATTAATCCCTATAATCCTTATCATCGGCATTTACAGCTTCTTCCTGTTCATAGACCTGTTTGAAAATTCCGGAAGTTATACATACGCTTCATTTAACGAATATGCCTGGAATAAATATCCCTCAAGACGAATTGATATGGTACACGATATAATAGAGAGCAAGCTGTTAAAAGGCAAAACAAAATCCGAAGTAGTCGAAATATTAGGAAGCGACTACCGCCGATACGACGAAAATACAATCATTTATAATTTAGAAAAATATACATGGTATTTCGTAAACGCTCCCAAAGTCCTGAAGATTCACTTCTGGTCCGGCAGAGTAATGAAAGCGGAAACTAATCATAAATCGAACAAGGTAACGATCCCGGACACTGAAGCGATTGATGAATTAAACATTGTGACGGAATGTGAAGTCGTTCAGCATGAACAAGAAGAAATATCTACCGGAATCGAAGTTTTTACAAAATAAAAATATGGAATAACAGAGATAAAATAATCAATAAAGCAACAAACTAAAAAACAAAACTATGGAAGCGACAAAGCCAAAAAAATTCACACAATCACTTACCTTCAAAGGATTCATTATCGTAGCATTGGTATTACTCCTTTTGATTCCGCAGAGTATGATCCTGAATCTGATAGACGAACGCAAAGACAGGAGCATAGAAACGATTGAGATCATCAATGATAAGTGGAGCAATCCGCAAACTCTTTGCGGCCCCGTATTATCCATACCCTATTTAAAGAAAAAAACAGAAACGGAAGTAGTTGAAACAAAAGACAATAAAAAAGAAACGCGTGAAAAAATAATTTATGAAAGTCATACTTTACATATCACCCCTGAACAACTAAACATCAATACACAATTGTTTCCGGAAGAGAAACATTACGGCATTTATAAAACCATATTATACAAAAGCGACATAAACATCAACGGCAGCTTCAAGAGATTCAGCGAAGAAGACACCGCATCGTATAATTTCCAATGGGATAAAGCATACCTCACCTTGGGATTATCTGATCTGAAAGGCGTTAACAATCAGGTTGATTTTAAATTAGCCAATCAAACACTGGATGTAGAAGCGGGCGGTTCGTACCATAGCAACGAAAAGCAACTGATCATGGCCGTACCGAATCTAAAAGAACTGTATGAAAAAAATACGCTATCTTTCCAATGTAATATAAATTTAAAAGGCAGCGGCAGCGGCAGCATCAGCTTCATACCTATCGGAAAAAACACGCAGGTTGAAGTGGAAGGAGCATGGAAAACACCCAGTTTTATCGGCAATTTCAGCCCGGATTCACAAATAGATGATAACTTCACCGCAAAATGGAACATTTTGCACTTCAATCGCAACATTCCTGAAGCCTGGATTGATGAGTACAGCTATGATTCTTTCCACGACAGCTATTTTGGGGTTAACCTGATCAATGCGGTAGACCATTACCAGCAGAATACACGTTCTGCAAAATACGCAATTATGTTTATTGCCCTTACGTTTGTCGTATTCTTCTTCGTCGAGATCCTGACAAAAAAAAGGATACATCCACTCCAGTACTTGCTGGTAGGAATAGCATTGATCCTGTTTTACAGCCTGCTGTTATCCATATCGGAGCAGATCAACTTTGCAATAGCTTATCTGATAGCAAGCGTTGCGACAATCGGTCTCATTAGCGCTTATGCACACAGCATATTCAAAAGCAAGATGCAAACCGGAATACTTACCACTCTCCTATGCGGGCTGTATACATTTCTGTATGTAATCCTTCAGCAGGAAGACGGCGCTTTATTAATCGGAAGCATTGGCCTGTTCGTAATTCTTGGAGTAATCATGTACGTTTCAAGAAAAATAAACTTCTACAAACAGGATGACGAAATAGTACAGAATAACAATTAAAAGGTATCTGTTTTGAAAGTAAAAATGATTCTACCGGCATTAAAAGAGGCTGAAACACCTTTCGGGAGGCCTATAAAATATTCACTTTTTCCTCCTCTCGGTTTAGCGACATTAGCCGCTTACCTGTCTCCTGATGATGAAATAGAACTGCAGGATCAACATGTTGAACCGTTAAACCTGAATGATGAGCCCGACCTTGTCATCATTCAGGTCTATATCACCAATGCATTCAGAGCTTATAAAATTGCGGATCACTATAGAGCTAACGGTTCTTATGTCATATTAGGAGGCCTGCATGTCACTTCGCTTCCGGAAGAGGCTGCCGGACATGCCGATTCGATTTTCATCGGGCCCGGAGAAGACACGTTTCCCCGGTTTCTGGAAGATTTCAAAAACAAATCTCCGGAAAAAAGATACGTTTCGACAATCCGGACACTAAAAAACGCACCTCCTGTCAGGCGGGACCTGATTAAAAGAGAACGTTATCTGGTTCCGAATTCACTGGTTGTTACAAGAGGATGTCCGCATCATTGCGATTTTTGCTACAAAGACGCATTTTTTCAAACAGGAAAATCATTTTACACCCAAGAGGTGGATGACGCCCTGGCGGAAATAGAACGGCTTCCCGGAAAACATCTTTATTTTCTGGATGACCATTTACTTGGTAATGAGAAATTTGCAACCGAACTATTCGAAGGGATGAATGGGATGAACCGCGTTTTCCAAAGTGCAGCAACCGTCGATTCCATCTTACGGGGAAATCTGATCGAAAAGGCAGCCAGAGCCGGATTAAGAAGCGTGTTTATCGGCTTTGAAACATTTTCTCCGGAAAACCTCCGGCAAAGCAATAAAAAGCAAAACCTCGAAAAGGATTATATAAAAGCAGTCGAACGTTTGCATTCATTAGGCATCATGATAAACGGGAGTTTTGTTTTCGGCCTGGATGATGATGACAGGAATGTTTTTGAACGTACCGTGGAATGGGGAGTAAAGCACGCGATCACAACGGCTACTTATCATATACTGACTCCCTATCCCGGAACCAGGCTTTTCCAAAACATGGAAAAAGAAAACAGAATCCTGACGAAAAACTGGGACTTATATGATACACGAACAGTTGTTTACCGTACAAAAAACCTTTCCGCACAGGAACTTAAAAACGGATACGATCAGGCATATAAAGAATTCTACAGCTGGATGAATATTTTCAAAGCCGGCTTAAGCCATGATTCGGCTAAACACTGTGCTAAACATCTGTTTTATACCGGAGGGTGGAAAAAGTTCGAACCTCTATGGAATTATATAATCAAAACAAAACATTTGAACCGGATGCTTCCTGTACTGGAGCTTCTTCTCTCCGAAATAAAACATAAAGAAAAATACACTGAAACTACAAAAAAGAAATTGATATGGAACTACAATTGAAAGAAAAACAGTTATTACTGAAAATCAGGCTACTTACTCTATTTTTCATAGTAGCTCTTATCGGAAGCGGACTCACAGCATTTCCATTAGAGACAGAACTGGAAATTATCTGTCAGCTATTGGGGGTATCGATTGAGCAACCGGCAACTACATATACCGGGTTACAAGGTTGGATGGCATGGATTTACGAAGGGGTGGTATACACCAAAGCACATTATCCGTTCCTATTATATGGTACCGACTGGCTGGCTTTTGCTCATATTATGATTGCTGTTGCATTTATCGGCTTATATCGCCGGCCGGTTCGAAACCAATGGATCATCCACTGGGCGATGATCATGTGTGCAAGCGTTATTCCCGCAGCACTGATCTGCGGAGCCGTACGCGAAATCCCATTCTATTGGCAACTGATCGATTGTTCATTCGGAATATTCGGATTTATTCCACTATATATCCTACATCGATTGGTAAAAAACCTGGAAGAAATAACCATCAAACAACAATAGCATTACATTATTTTCAATTTGCACGGTTTCCATCCGGAATCAGGCAGGTAGTATCTCAGCAATGACAAAAGAAAGCGCCGTTTTTTGTCGTTGCTGATATTTGTATTATTTTTGACATCAGAATCAATCATTGGAACAAGTGGAATACATAACTGATAAAACTTTCAGTAACAAAGATTTCTCCGAAAATCAACCGGTAAAAGGAGAATATGAAAATTGCATTTTCAACAACTGCAACTTCACCGATTACAATCTTTCCGGATATACATTTATCGACTGTGAATTCAACAGTTGCAATTTAAGCCTTGTAAAAATAAATAATGCCTCTTTTCGTGATGCAAAATTTAAAGATTGCAAAATGCTGGGATTGAGGTTTGATAACTGTAATGAATTCGGATTATCTTTTTCGTTTGAAAATTGCATCCTGAACCACTCATCCTTCTACAAGCTGAAAATCAAAAAAACAAATTTCAATCATTGCCAATTACATGAAATCGACTTTACTGCATGTGATTTAACTGCCTCTGTTTTCAACAATTGCGATCTGATGCAATCCTTTTTCGAAAATACAAACCTCGAAAAAGCAGATTTTTATACATCACAAAACTATACCATTGATCCTGAGGCCAACAGAATCAAAAAAGCTAAATTTTCCATTTCCGGTTTGCCGGGGCTATTAAGGAAATATGATATTGAAATAGATTAAAGTTCCCTGATCCAGATATTCCGGAAACTGATCGGCTCGCTCGGATCACCATGACTCTGCAAGATAACCGGACCGGGGCCATGTTTTTCAACTTTCGGAAATCCGATATATTCGGTCGTCCCCAGGATCGTCGTATGATTCTGAACAACGATTCCGTTATGAATAACAGTCACACTCGGAGGGGTGCGGTATGTACCGTCTTCTTTAAAAACAGGAGCTGTGTAAATAATATCATACACATTCCATTCACCCGGCTTCCGCATCGCATTTACCAACGGACGTGCCTGTTTATAAATACTTCCCGCCTGTCCGTTCGAATAAGTTTCATTCTGATAATTATCCAGCACCTGAATTTCGTACTGTCCCTGCAGGAAAATACCACTGTTGCCGCGCGCCTGACTTTCTCCCGTTATATTCGTCGGAACACACCATTCTATATGCAACTGAAAACTTTCAAACTCCTGTTTGGTCTGAATATCCCCATGCTTCTTGTTGACCGTAAATGTGCGGTCGTCATTAACAATCCATTCCGCCGCACCTTTTGTTTTTACACTCTCCCATGCCGACAAATCTTTCCCATCAAATAAAACAATCGCATCCGAAGGGGCGGAATTTGTTTGAATATTCCCCGGAGTAATTACCACAGGCTGAGGCAACCAGAATTCAGACATTCCGGGGCGCATTTTTTCAGGTTCAGGATACTCTTTCTGCGCATAAGCAGATAAGCTTACGAGGGACAAAGCGGCAAAAGCTGCCACTGTTAAAACATTGTTTTTCATAAGTGTTAAGATTATATCAATATTTATGTTTTACGACAAAGATAAGATAAGGAGTATTTACTACAAAACAAATACCGGCATTTTTTTACAACATCACGTATCGACATGAGTTTTCCTTCTATCAAATGTACAAAACACAAACACTCTCTCATTTTGACATTTTTTCAATAAAAACATCATTTTTGTGATAAAAGTATTGGTATTTCATGAAAAATATTTACCTTTGCAGCCGAAATCAAGGATAAATAATTAAAAAAAGACACCAATGAAAGTTCAAGAAGTTTTAGACAACTTAAAAAGAAGATTTCCGAATGAACCGGAATATCATCAGGCAGTAGAAGAGGTATTAGAATCTATCGAAGAGGTTTACAATTCTTATCCGGAGTTTGAAAAAAACAATCTTATAGAGCGTCTCTGCATTCCGGATCGCATTTTCTCTTTCCGTGTTACATGGGTAGATGATAAAGGCAACGTACAGACAAATATGGGATACCGCGTGCAACATAACAATGCCATCGGTCCTTACAAAGGAGGGGTGCGTTTTCATGCATCGGTCAATCTTTCTATTCTGAAATTCTTAGCATTCGAACAGACTTTTAAGAATTCATTGACAACACTTCCGATGGGTGGTGGCAAAGGCGGCTCCGATTTTAACCCGAAAGGAAAATCAAATGCGGAAATCATGCGTTTCTGCCAGGCGTTCATCATGGAATTATGGAGGCATATCGGACCTGAAACCGACGTTCCTGCAGGCGATATCGGAGTCGGCGGACGCGAAGTCAGCTACATGTATGGCATGTATAAAAAATTAGCCCGCGAAAATACGGGCACATTTACCGGGAAAGGCATTGAATTCGGCGGTTCGTTGATCCGTCCCGAAGCGACAGGATACGGGAACATCTATTTCCTGATGAATATGCTGAACACCAAAGGAATCAGCGACCTGAAAGGACAGGTTGTCGCAATATCCGGTTCGGGAAACGTAGCTACCTATACGGCTGAAAAAGTATTGGAACTTGGCGGTAAAGTCGTTACATTATCCGACAGCAACGGTTATATCTATGATCCGGACGGCATAGATAAAGAAAAACTGGAATACGTGTTCGAGTTGAAAAATATATACCGCGGACGTATTAAAGAATATGCTGAAAAATATGGCTGTAAATACGTGGAAGGCGGACGCCCGTGGGCAGAAAAATGCACGATTGCACTCCCCTCGGCCACACAGAACGAGCTAAACGGAGAAGATGCGGAAACGCTCGTCAAAAACGGATGTATTGCCGTATCCGAAGGTGCAAACATGCCTTCTACTCCTGACGCGGTTGCAGTCTTCCTGAAAAATAAGATCCTTTATGCGCCGGGTAAAGCAGCGAATGCGGGCGGCGTTTCCGTATCGGGACTCGAAATGACCCAGAATGCAATCAAGCTGAGCTGGTCACGCGAAGAAGTAGATCAGAAACTGCAAAGTATCATGAAAAATATCCACGAAGCCTGTGTCAAATACGGGACAGAAAAGGATGGTTTCGTTAACTATGTAAAAGGTGCGAACATCGCCGGATTCATGAAAGTAGCCAAAGCAATGACAGCACAGGGAATTTTATAAAAGCTATAAAGTTAGAATATTAAAAAAACGGTTTGCTTCCTTACAGGACAAACCGTTTTTTTTGCAGCATGGATAGAACATGGCTAAACTTACATCCAAACCGCTTCAATCTCTTTCCGGTCGATATAGTTCGGAAAACGAAACGCCGGCATGCCCAATGCCATACCGGCGTAGATTTCACCGTCGATGCCGAGCATCTTTTCAAGTTTTCCTTTTTTCATATTAACGGCATTCAGCACAAAACCCGTATAGAATTGGCTTACGCCAAGGCATTCCGCCATCAGCGAGCCATTCTGGTATGCAAGGTTCGCATCCAATACCCCCATTCGCGTACCCGCCGGCGTGTATATAAAAATAACAGCGGTAGCTTTGCGTAATATTCCATCGTTATCAGTTTTATATTCTTCCAGCATACGCTCGAAAGTCGGAATGTAGCGAAAGGCATCCGGCATAACCAATTTTATCAAAGGCTTCAATAATGGGTTTTTCAGTTTTTTCATCACACCGCCAAACACATCCATTGTAAAATCACTTATCTGATGCAATTTATCAGGATTCGTAATCACTAAAAACCTCACATGCTGCACATTACTTCCTGTTGGCGCGCGATGTGCCGCCTCAAGAATCTTGTTCAGGCAATCATCTGGAACCGGCTTTGTTGTAAACGCCCGGTTCGAACGACGACTTTTGCATAACAACATCATTTGCTCCGGCGTAGGCAGCTGCGAATAATCAACCGGATGCACCTTTCCGGCGGGAAACAGCGAATGAAAAACCGCATTCTCAGGGCATGCCGCCACACAATGCCCGCAGCCAATGCAGTTTTCTGCTTCAGATATTTTGACTCCTTTACTATTCTCGTCCTGTGCAAATATCTCCGCCGGACAAACACGCATACATTTCCCACACTTAATGCAGCGCTCCTTACTAATACTTATCGTTGTATCCATCCTTATTTTCTTTAGCCATATCCCACAAAAATACACATATTAAGCCGATAAACGAACTTATTAATTGATATTTTCGACTAAAACTAAAATAAACAGAACTTGTTTAAATATCATTTTGATTTGCATACATTTGCAAAGCAAACAACTACAATTATCCAGTGATGAATTGAAAAAAATTGACATAGAATACTCTATGATCGCAGCTATCCTTTGACGCCTTTCAGGTACTGCAGGAATTGGACTTATTCTAGCAGCCTATTTGTCTGACAACTCTCAGTCTTGAGATGAACTATTTTTGCTGTCCTGACCGCGCTATTGTTCCTGTCGGATTATCTCGATCGCCTTCTCCAGTACTTCGTCGCGCCCTTCACGAATCCCCTTGATGGTCGGTTTTATTTCAATGTCCGGCACAATGCCGATACGCTGGGTTTCGCGACCGTCAGGATAATATATTCCTATGCCAGAAATACAGGTTCTTATTCCGCCCGGAAGTACTATTTCTGATATGTTTCCATCTGCTCCGGCAGTCTGACTTCCGATTATCGTCGTATTATTTCCGGCACGGAACGCCATAGCTGTATATTCCGCCTGACTTTGTGTATTTTCATCTACCAGTACAACCAATTTTCCACAGTAGGTTTCCTTTGATGGAATTATCCTGGTTCCTTCTCTGAATACAAATTCACCCGGATTGTCCGGATTTCCAATAGTTACCTTTGCAAAAGAGGTGGTATTCGATACAAAATAAGAACCTAGTAAAAAAACCACAACAGTAGAAGGATAGTTTCTGATATCAATAACAATTCCTTTCGTATCCTTAAATACTTTTTTAATCCTGTCTATATCTTCTTCTTTTATGGACTCCAGCGTGATATAGCCAATATCACTTTGCCTAAATATGGATCCTGGTGTGATATCATTCTGCCATAAAGAACGATCTGTATTCAAAAATTTATAACTGACATTATTTTTAGGTTTTGCTTTCTGTTTTTTTTCATCTAACGTTAAATTCTTTCTCCTGATCTGGTTTGATGAAATATAGGTTATGCTTATTTCCTTCAAATTTGAACATAATAAATCATTCACCATATACCGCATTTTCACAGACGGATTAGATGCCGGATAATATTTTCCCATGCTGTCTATGATAAATTTTATATCTTTTCCATTGATGTGGGTGATTACATCTCCCAATTTCAGCCCCAAGGTGTCTTCAGTCTCCGTATCGTCAAATTCCGTTATAACCAATTTATCTTCGATATATCTGACGCGGAATGGCGCATGCATTTTTTTTCCTTCTACCATCTTATTTACTATACCATAAGGGAAACTATGTGTGTCGTTTATCTCTCCTATCAATTGCAAAGTCTCCAGCTCATACTCCTGCCTCGTTCTTGCCGAAACAAATTCGGGAATGTATTCTTTAAGCACACTATTCCAGTCCTTATCCGTCAGATATTTAGAAGGAAAAAAGTAATTGATCATATTCCAGTAACGGTATAAAGCCAACAATTGGAATCCGGCATCCGGACATAAAAAAGTCAAGTAATCATTTTCGTGTAAAAATTCAGGATTACCCACATCGGGTATCATTCTTATATAATAATGGCTTCCCTGATTCCTGTCTTTGTAGAGTTGTTGCAGCAAGTCTTTTAATGCCTGGTTCATATCACCTTTTTCAATCCATAACAAATCGGGCTTCTGAAAAGCATCGTCCGAAGTCGGTTGGCAGTCTTTACATGACGGAATCTCTCCCAACCCATTAATCCAACTCAATAAAAGGCCGTCTCTTTGCGATTTACTGCCTGTTATCAAATACTCCGGCAAAAAACGGAATAATTCATAATCCCAATTGAAAATTCCTTTTGCTATAGCCGGATGATGGTATTTCAAAAAACCCCAAATGCGTCCGAGCAATTCCAGATCATCTGTCTTTTTTTCATTCAATTCAGGAAAAACGATACCGGAACCGTTGTCATATGCTTTATCCTTTTCTGCAGGAAAAGGCCCTCTTATATAAGGTTTTGCTTTACTGATATCAATATCATCAATAGTTATTTTTAAGCCATCAAACCACACTTTACCTTTTCCGCTTAATAGCCCGCCAAAATAAATTTGTCCGGTTTCAGCCGGGTCCATATCCAGTGTTATTTCATATTTTCTCCAGCCGTTAGACCCTTTTATACTATCTCCCGACATGTCATCAAATGCAATCAGAGCGCCATTTATTCCATAAATTCGCATCCACAAACCAGCGGAACCATTTGTTATATTTTCTGTTTTAATATATCCGGACAAAGAAATCTTTTTGCCGTCATAAATATTCGGAAGAGAACGCGCTATAGCTTGAAAAGATGAAGAATCCCCTTGATATTCAATGGCAATTGCATATTTTCCCGATTTAACAGTCCTGGAATCCAGAGTAATAGAAAAATCCGGTTGTAAGTAATATCTCCAGCCGACAGGATCTCCTTCTATACATTCTTCAAAATCTAGATTTAATCCGGATTTATCCGGCTCTGTCCAAGTACAACTATTCATCGACATGAACAAAATCACGATTATAAAAATTGCAGAAACACTTAACTTTTTCATAAGATTCTGGATTTTAATCATATGCGAATATAATCAATTTCATTAGTTTTTATATTGCTGTTTCCCAATAACTCAATGTGTTACTACAAACTGAGAAGACCAAAGAATCAGATGAAACTCTTCTCTTGCATTTATTTGTGTGCAATATTTATTTCTTATGCTTTACCAACATAATTACCGGATTGGATTCTTCATCCAACGTCGCTGCGACTTCCTTCAATTTTCCTTTCAGCTCTCCTTTCTCATAAGCTTCAATAAGTTGATGAGCTTCCAAGCGTTGCCATGATTCAATCTCATGACTGACAGGCCTTAGTGCGTTCATATAGATTTCTTTCGGAGTTGAATAGTCACCATTGTAAACAGTATATCCGGAAAAAGTCTTTTCCAGCTTATCGTACATAAAAAAGGTTCTTGAAAACCCTTCTTTTGTATCAAAGTTATATACATTTTTAATAGTCTCCATAAAGTAATAGCGGTCGGAAAATAACCTCAATATCAAAAAAACTTCAGGATTCATGGACTGTATAGGCGGAGTTCTTACGAGAAACGGACGTAAGCTATAATCCGGCAATAAAGTGTACACGGTATCGGACGAAAGTTCTGAGAGTATCCAACTGCCATCGTAAGTGATAATTCTACGATAAGGACCGGGACTCACAGTCAAAGTATTATCTCCATCTTTTACACTTTGCTGTAACAACTTCTTCTCTTTAAATGGGATTTTAATTTCTTTGGTTATACTCCCATCCTGTTTGGACACAAGAACAAAAGCAATTTCTTCGTTGTATTCATCATAACAAATCAGATTATCTCCGTCATAATTGAATATATCGGTATAAAACATAGACCCGCCACCTTCTTTATGATCAAAGCTTCTTTTAAATGTCCCATATAAGTCATATACAAATATCTTTCTTTTATATATGTCACAGATAAACATCTCTCCATTATCTTCATCCAAGGCAATATTAAGAATATGTGTATATTCTTCGCTGCCTTGCCCCTTATGGTTTATCTTTCGTAAAGCTTTTCCGGTTTTGTCATAAACAAAAATATCCCCATCGTCGTTTCGGTTTTTCACCAATATGATATCCTTGCCTATATCTTGTACAAATCCCTGATTAACAAAATCATCATTCATTTCCAACACAATATATTCCACATCCATAAAATCCTGAAGAATCAGCTCCTTTTTGGAAGAATAACTTTTCGTCACGTCAACAATGATGAAATCATCTGTTGTCGCTTGTTTACTTCCACCTACACATCCCGCCATTATCAGCAGCAGGACAATTATTAAAACTGAATTCACTTTTTCCATGGCTATTGAAATTTTAGTTGGACAATTGTGTTTGCAAATATATAATTTAAAAATTACTGCGCAATTTTTCCTTCTTAAATAATATATTCACTTTTGCTACCTAAAAATATCAAATACCAACGATATCATGAGCGCGCCTCTTCAAAGACGCTTAAATTCTTGTTTTTTTTATGGACACGCCTCCGAAACAATGACAGCGATTCTATCTTACAACACCATATAAAACCGTGTCGATAGCAAGTTTTTTATGTACCCTGAAATAGAACTTATATTCCGGTACGATTTCCTTTATGTACATGGGAATATCGATCAGATCACGTTCTTTATGATAAATGCTGATACCCAATACCGGCTTATATTTACGTATCGTCTGCTCCGCACCTTTTAGCGCCATCAATTCGACGCCCTCCACATCCATCTTAATATATGTCACAGGATTTCCCGCCGTAATATTGTCGATGGTATCGACCTCGATGTAACGGTCCGATTCTTCGGAAATCATCGAAAGCATACTGCCGTCTTCCTGAAACGGCAACTTTCCGGCATAACTGTATATTCCCTTATTTACGACATCAATATCCGACAATTTCTCGTCCTCAATATACTGTATAAGTTGTTTGTAATTGGAGCGATCCGGCTCTGCCGCCCAGATATGCCGATAAGAGCCTCCGGACGCCTTCAGAAATTCGGCGATCGTGTCTCCGGTAAAAGCGCCGCAATCAAAATAAGATTCATGGTCTGTAAACTGAAACATTCCCTGAGGGAAATATTGTATCTTATCAAAAATCGGAGGAAGGTATTTCATATCCTGCCGGGTCTTACTCAAAAGATAAGCCACCAACGAATCCTTCGAGTGCTGATCCTGCAGGTTATCATACAAATCCTTCAGAAATACTTTATTTTCCTGTACAAAAGAAGGAGTGATAATCTCCATATCAAATATTTCAGACAGATAAGAAACGGATCTGGCATTTTTAAATTTCGCCGGAATTTTATCGATATGGCCATATGCTTTCACAAAACCAAGTACCACATGATACCCGGGCATTTTTTGATCAAGATATTCCGTACGGACCTTTTCTATTTCCTTCAGCAAGACGGTGGAATCGGTCATTACCGGAGATTCTTCATCAAACACCACCATTTTTATTTTGATATTGTTTGCTGCCAGTTTCTTAACAATCTGATCGGCCACATCAACCGTCGCTCCATATAAAACAACCGGAAGGTCAGATTCCTGAAGAGATTCTATTACCGCAATATCATTAGCCGCATCTGCCGGCTTTAACAATTCATTAAAATCCATCGTATGTTACTTATATCCTTCAATCATTATTTGTTTACTACGCGGAAGACTTTTCCTTTCTATCTCGACCCAGACCTCTCCTTTCTGCTCATACCGTTCAATGATGGTCTTATTATTAATATAATCCCATCTGTAGACATCTTTCAGATTCAACCGGGGATATATAATTTCCTTAAAATCCTGTACCGGTACGGAATCCATTTCAACCGGAAATTCCGGGGATACGCGCAGCCATTGATCATGTTCGTATAAATTAGAATAAAACCGGCCGATTCTGGACAAATTACCTGCAACATCATACTCCTCAAAATAAAAAGTTGCAGACAATACCCCGGACTTTTTATCATATTTTGCACTCTTACGCACCCAATGACGCCTTAAACGCTCATTTTCATCATAATCATATTTATTCCCTTTCGTAATTATCGATTTCATTTTACTTCCCGGGAAATTTTGCACAAAATATTTAAGATTACTCCTCCTCCTGCAGTAATACATCACTGAAATCAATGCCCCGTCCGACCTGTACTTACGTTCGATTCCTTCCTTGTCATTTGTATACCGGATACAATTGCCCTGTTCATCATATTCAATATATAAACAATAATTGTACTTCCGACCGCAATATTTATACTTCCTCTTGTATGGATAATACAATGATTTTAAAATACCGTTTTCATAGTATTCCTTTATTGTATCGACCGGCATTCCTTCTTTAAAACGACCTGTTATCCTGATTTTAGTCTCGTCACTATTATAATAATCCGTCTGAAAACCTTCACAGGGTTTTCCCTGACAATCATAAGTCATATCATTTTTTACAACTCTAAAACCTCCATCCAAATCAGTCTCCTGAATACCGGCGGAATTTAAAAGTATATCAAAATTCCCCTGTTGTTCCTGCGATGATATGAATATAGATACGGATGTCAAAAAGAATAGGATAAGGTATTTTGTTATGTTCATAAAAAAAAATTTAATCCGAACCGGATCTTTTCATTTACAATTAATAGTGCAAAGATGATATTTTAATTTTAAATACCCAAAACTACACACGAAAAAAGAGAAAATTAACTTAAAAAAAACATTCTGATTTTAATGAGGACCTGGATAACAATCAAAATTCACATAATAGTTAAAAAACAAAAAACAAATAACCCAAAATCTTCCAGCTTTTCTTTTTTAGAAAACTTTCTTAAACCATAAAAAACACAAATATCACATAATAAGTCAATTAAAAAATATTTTGGAAAACTTTCCAACAATTTCAATTTTTATTCTTAAAAAATTTGGACAAATGATAAAGTCTTCATAAACTTGCAGTCTCAAATGTGTATTAATAAAATTTTAAATAAATGAACCCTAAAACATACTCTTTTGATGAAGCTTACAAAGCTTCTCTAATCTACTTTACCGGTGATGAACTTGCTGCAAAAGTATGGGTAAATAAGTATGCACTCAAGGATGGTTTCGGTAATATTTATGAACAGACGCCTACGGATATGCACCGCCGCCTTGTACGTGAAATCAGCAGAATTGAGAATAAATATCCCAATCCGCTTTCCGAAGACGAATTGTTTTCCTTATTTGACAAATTCAAATACATCATTCCACAGGGAAGCCCCATGACCGGAATCGGAAACAATCATCAGATATCATCTCTATCCAACTGTTTTGTGATCGGACTTGATGGAAATGCAGATTCCTATGGAGCAATCATACGTATAGACGAAGAACAGGTACAATTGATGAAACGCCGTGGTGGCGTAGGACATGATCTGTCGCATATACGTCCGAAAGACTCCATTGTTAAAAATTCCGCACTGACATCAACAGGACTCGTTCCGTTTATGGAACGTTATTCCAATTCAACCCGCGAAGTGGCTCAGGAAGGACGCCGCGGAGCTTTAATGTTAAGCGTATCGATTAAACATCCGGACTCGGAATCGTTTATTGATGCCAAAATGATTGAAGGAAAAATAACCGGCGCCAATGTTTCCGTCAAAATCGATGACGAATTTATGAATGCCGTCATAAACGGAACGCCTTATCGGCAGCAGTACCCTATTGATTCCATCATCCCTACGGTCAGAAAAGATATAAACGCAACACAACTCTGGCAAAAAATCATCCATAATGCGTGGAAATCCGCAGAACCGGGAGTGCTGTTCTGGGATACAATCATAAAAGAATCTGTTCCAGATTGCTATGCTGATCTTGGATTTAAAACCGTTTCAACAAATCCATGCGGAGAAATCCCTCTTTGCCCGTACGACAGTTGCCGTTTACTGGCGATCAATCTGTATTCCTATGTAGTAAATCCGTTTACTCCCGATGCTTATTTTGACTTTGAACTGTTCAAAAAACATGCAGAACTGGCACAAAGAATTATGGACGAT
>JAITVS010000124.1 GCA_031285685.1 Tannerella sp. | reverse complement strand
TGGACATCTGTTAATTCTAATTTCTTTATCTTTCCCATTATTAATTATCCTATCTAATATAATAACAGGCGAAGTAAAGAAAAATATATTATATAAACTAATTATGAACATCTACTTATCTAATGCCTTTTTAAGATGAACAGATTGTTTTTCGTTGTATGTATATTTGCCGGCATGCTGTTTTTGTCCTGTAACGATGCAAATAAGATACCGGTGGATTTGTCCGGTAAGTGGACATTCAGGATTGATCCGGAAGATGTCGGAGAGAAAGAAGAATGGTATAAAACCGTGCTGCCTGATACGATAACCCTGCCCGGATCTTTGCAGATACAGGGTTTCGGGGATGACATCACCCTGCAGACAAAATGGACCGGACAAATCATTGATACGTCATGGATAAGCAACCCGGTATATACCCGCTATTTTGAGAAAAACGGTCCGGCTGTACCTTTCTGGCTGACACCCGAAAAGCACTACGTCGGAGTTGCCTGGTATCAGAAAGAAGTTATCATTCCGGAAGAATGGACGAAAAATAAATCAGTTATACTGACATTGGAACGGCCGCACTGGGAAACGACCCTATTTGTTGACGGAAATAAAATCGGAACTCAAAACGCGATGGGTGTACCTCATTACTATGAACTGTCCGGATTAACCGCCGGTAAACATACAATCTCTGTTCGTGTTGATAACCATGTCGTTATTCCGGTAGGTATTAATGCCCACAGTGTTTCGGATCATACACAATCCAACTGGAACGGAATAATCGGAGATATATCCTTATCCCCTCGTCCGCAGTTGTATATTGACCGGGTGACAATTTATCCGGATGTAAAAAACAGGAAAGCGAGAGTCGTAATCGATGTCATCAATACAACCGGTATAGCGATGAGTGGCGACATTCATCTGAAGGCTACTCCGACAAACTGTTTACAGACATTCATACCAACGCATGACAGAGATAACTGTAAATTTGGTACAGGCGTAAATAAACATGAGATGATACTGGATATGGGTGAAAATCCATCTTTTTGGGACGAATATACACCTGATTATTATACGCTTGAAACGGTCGTAAAAGCCGGTGATTATACCGATGTTCAGACAGACGATTTCGGTTTGCGCGAGTATGGTATTGACGGTAAGCGATTTACCGTAAACGGAAAACCGGTTTTTCTCAGGGGAACATTAGACTGCTGTATATTTCCGATAACCGGTTATCCGTCAATGGACGAAGCATATTGGGAGAAAATCTACAAGGCATCAAAAGAGCACGGACTGAATCATATCCGTTTTCATTCCTGGTGTCCGCCAAAAGTAGCGTTTGAAGTTGCAGACCGTGAAGGAGTCTATCTACAGGTGGAGTGCAGTGCATGGACCGATGTCGGTTCCGGCACTCCATACGATAAATGGGTCTATGAGGAAGGCGACCGGATCTTGAAGGAATATGGGAATCATCCGTCCTTTTTTGCATTGCTTCATGGAAATGAGCCAGGCGGAAGAAATCAGGTTCCGTTTCTGAAAGAGTTGGTCGAATATTGGAGAAAAACGGATGGTCGTCATATGTATACAGGCGGCGCGAACTGGCCTTATATTGATAATGGTGACTTTTACAACACGGCGGCTCCACGTATTCAGCAATGGGGTGCGGAGTTAAATAGCCTGATTAACGCAAAAGCGCCGGAAACAATATTCGACTTTGATGAGTATGTGAAACAATATAATATGCCGGTTGTAAGTCACGAGATCGGCCAATGGTGTGTATATCCGAATTATGGAGAGATAAAAAAATATACCGGTTTTCTAAAAGCGAAGAATTTTGAGATGTTTAAGGATGAACTGGAGCGAAATCACCTGGCTGATATGGCCGGTAAATTTTTGATGGCATCCGGAAAACTTCAGGTTTTATGCTATAAAGCCGATATCGAAGCGGCTCTGAGGACGCCGGATTTCGCCGGATTTCAGTTACTCGGATTATATGATTTCTCCGGACAAGGAACCGCATTAGTCGGTGTTCTTGACGCATTCTGGGAGTCGAAAGGCTATGTTTCTCCGGAAGAGTTCCGGATGTTCTGCAATCGTACGGTGCCATTGGCGCGAATGTCGAAACTGATCTGGAGTAATCAAGAAACATTCCATGCGGATATTGAAGTTTCACATTTTGATAAAGACCCTGTAACAGATGCGGATATCAACTGGAGCGTTGCGGATCAAAGCGGAAAAATATACAAAGCCGGCTCATTGAGAGTTGATCTTCCGGTAACAAACTGTATAAAAACCGGGACGATTGATTTTTTGCTGAATGAAGTAACGGAAGCGAAACAGTTGTCTCTGACGATAGAAATACCGGCGCTCGAAGTTTCCAATAACTGGAATTTCTGGGTATATCCCGAAGCCGTGATTGCTACAGATGATATTTATATTACCGATAAATGGGATGCAAAAACCCGTGACATTCTGAAATCAGGAGGAAAAGTTCTTTTGTCGTTGAAGAAACATTCAATCAAAAAAGAAAAGGGCGGGGATATACAGGTCGGTTTTTCATCCATATTCTGGAATACCGCTTGGACAGAAGGTCAGGCTCCTGTGGATTTAGGTATTTATTGTGAGCCTTCACATCCTGCGCTGGCACATTTCCCGACAAGTTATCACAGCGATTACCAATGGTGGGAAATCGTCTCACAGGCCAACGCTGTTATTCTGGATGACTTTCCCCAAGACTACCGTCCGATTGTACATTTTATTGATGATTGGTTTACAAACCGCAAATTAGGCTTATTGTTTGAATCGGAAGTAGAAGGAGGGAAACTGTTGATATGCAGCGCCGATTTGCATACGAATATCAATTCCCGGTTATCTGCCCGTCAGCTAAAATACAGTCTGGTTGAATACATGAAATCCGAAGCTTTCAATCCAACCTGTTCCGTTACATCAGACAAAATCGGAGGTTTGATAAAATGATGTAAACTTCCCGATTATATTCCGATCTGTCAAAAAATTATACATCCGTGTCAAAAAAATTGACACGGACTTTGTTTGTAGAAAGAGTTATGTTGTTGATTTATAGTGTGATGGTTGTTTTGGCACGTCATTTGAACGATGAATGTTGGACTAATTAAGACTATAGATCTGATGAAGCAGTTATTCTACACCATACGTTACCTTTTAAGGGTAAGAGATGGTAATTTGATAAAGATTCTCTCGCTTACGCTGGGATTGTCTGTTGCGTTGGTTTTGTTTACAAAGGTTGCCTACGAAATGAGTTTTGATAAACAAATTCCGGATTCGGACAGGGTTTATCGTATTCAGCGAAAAATATATACGGAAAATAAAGTCGATAATGAAACGGAGAGGTTGTATGCGCCTGTGGCGGGCGATTTGAAATCCGATATTGAAGGAATAGAAGTAGCGACTGCTATGATACTGGGTGTCAGTAAAGGGTATTTGCAATATGGAGAGACGTGGATTGAAGAACGGATCCTGGAAGCGGAAACTTCGTTTCTGGATTTGTATGGTATTAAGTTGACGGAAGGAAATAAGCAATATCTGAATGCGGAATCAAATCTGTTTCTTTCGGAAGCGGCGGCTCAACGCTTTTTCGGAAAAGAAAGTGCAACAGGGAAAACACTTATTAAAGGTGCGAAGACATATACCGTTGCCGGGGTATTTAAAAATATGCCGGCGAGCCATTTGGATTTCGACGTATTGCTTCCAATGGGAAAGACGGAGCTTGGGTGGCATAATCCGGATTGTTTCGCAGGATATGTAAAATTAAAACCCGGTGTTTCTGCTGAAGAAATAGAAGCGAAAATTCCGTTGATTTTACCAAAATACATGAATGTGGAAGCGATGGCTAAACAGGGAAATATACAGGAGTTTTATCTGATGCCGGTAACTAAAATACATTCCGGACAGGCTAAGGTCAGGCGTCTGGTTGTTATTCTGAGTCTGCTGGCGTTTTCGCTTTTATTCGTTGCGGCTATGAATTATGTGTTGATTTCGGTTTCTTCATTGGCCAAACGTGCTAAGTCGGTTGGTATTCATAAATGCAACGGTGCATCCAATGCGAAAATTTTTCAGATGTTTATTTATGAAACGGTTATTACAAGCCTGATAGCGCTTGTTTTTTCCAGTCTGTTGATTTTCGCGTTCAAAGGCGTTATTGAAAGTATTATTCAAACGCCCCTGGCTGCGATATTTTCCCGGCATAATTTATGGGTTACCGGCGCTGTTCTTTCCGGATTACTATTATTGGCAGGAGTTATACCGGCAATCATATTTTCCGCTGTACCCGTAACACATTTGTTCCGGGCTTATTCAACTGATAAACGAAACTGGAAGCGTTCCCTGCTGTTTGTTCAGTTTTCGGGGGTTGCTTTTGTTGCAACCATGTTACTTATTATAGTGAAGCAATATAATCTGTTATTGTATAATGATTTGGGATATACTACAAAGAACATTGTGTATACGGAAAATATTTTCAGCCTATCGCGTGACGAGGTAGAGCGTATCAAAGTTGAATTTGAAAGATTGCCGGAAGTTGTAAGTGCGTCCATTTCGTCTTTTTTACCGACAGATCGAATGGAGGGTGTTAAAGCTGTAAGCAATGATCATGAAGAATTATTTTTTTCTTCGCGTGCAACCGGTGTTGACGCGGATTTTCTGGAAACAATGCAGATGAAATTGCTGATAGGTAGCAATGTCGGAGTGAGCAGTGACAACTATACACGTGCTGTAGTAAACGAAGCGTTTGTCCGGAAAATGGGATGGAATGGCTCGCCGATTGGCCGGACATTTAAGGCGGAAGGTTTAAATGAGAATGACCGGTTGACCGAAGTGATAGGTGTTGTGAAAGATTTTAAAATGAATAATTTGTATAAAAGTGATCTTAATGCGCAGGAGGCGGTTGCTCCATTAATGATTTTTCCTTTGGAAAAAGATAAAGGAATGTTCCGATGGAGCAGGGTTGTTTTACGGCTTCATTCGGTAAGTTCGGATGTGCTGGCCGCATTAGACGAGAAACTGCAACAGATAACCGGCCGGCCGAATACATACTTTACCGGCTATCAATCCAGAATTCAGTTTCTTTACCATGAGACGCTTTTATACAGAGATGCGGTTATTGTCGCTTCTATTATCCTTTTTATTATTACGATATTGGGATTGGTTGGGTTTACGGACGATGAAGTAAATCGTCGCAGCAAAGAGATCGGCATTCGGAAAATCTTCGGCGCCACCGGTAGAGATGTTCTGATTATGATATCAAAGGGCATTGTTTACATTGCTGTTCCGACCATCCTGATCGGACTTATGTTTTCGTTTGTAGTAGGCAGCGATTGGCTACAACAATTTGCCGAAAAGATATCATTGAACGCCTATCTTTTTGCATTAAGCGGGATTTCGATCCTGTCCGGAATCATTTTATGCATCACGACAAGAGCTTGGACTGTTGCCAATGAAAATCCGGTGAACAGTATCAAAATGGAATAGTACACTTCGCATAATTAAGAACGATCCTTGATGTTAAAATAGAAAACGTTTCACTTAGCGAAGGATAGTAATGAAGAGAAAATCAACGATTTAATGACTAAACAAAACTTTATACATGGGTAATTTTCTGAATTTCAAATCTTATTTTAAATTCCTTGGCAGGAATAAAGTGTTTACGGCCATCAATATTTTTGGTTTGTCTGCATCATTGATGTTTGTTATTCTGATTATGGTTTATGCCGGGCAGGGATTGGCTACAGACCGTTTTCAGAAGAATGCCGATCGTATTTATGCAATAGGGAGTGAGCAAGGGATGGGTTTTGCCTGGCGTATCGGTGAACGGTTGGCTGAACAGTTTCCGGAAATAGAAAAAATGTGCCCGTTAGTGACTTATCCCGATGACCTTGCTTTTGTTGACGAACATAAATATGGAGCAGCCTTGTTATTTACGGATACGACGTTTTTTGATATGTTTTCATTCCCATTACTGCAAGGCGATCCGAGAACAGCGCTGGCGACAAAAAATGATGCCGTTATATCCGAATCGTTTGCCCGGAAAGTATTCGGCGATCGTGATCCGATGGGACAACCTATTCGAATAAAGGATTCGGTGACTGTGATGGTGAGTGGTGTTGTAAAAGATATAAAAAATTCGGCCATTTCTTATTCGGATATACTTATTAAGATAGATAATGTCCGCTTTTGGGGTAACGGACACGAATTGCCGGGAGGAGAAAATGCTGCGGGGGCACAGGTCTTTTTTCAGGTAGTTGCGGGGGCAGACTTGCAGACCCGATCCGAAGATATGTTGGCGTCATTGAAAAAGATATCCTGGATTTATGAACGGGAAATATTTAAAGAAGTAAGGCTTACCCCTTTGAAGCGTATTTATTTTTCGGATGAGAATGTGTTGAATCCTTCATTAAGGAAAGGCTCCCGGAAACTTGTGATGGTGTTTATGACGATTGGCATTCTGGTTCTGATTTTCGCGGTTATCAATTATGTAAATCTTACGGTAGCACAAACCGGTTTGCGTGCCAAGGAAATGGCGACACGGCGTTTGCTCGGATCTTCCCGAGGAGAGTTGTTTTTTCGTCTGATCATGGAAGCGACCCTTATCTGTATTGTTTCTTTTTTGTTGGGGCTGATATTGGCATTTGCCGTTTTACCTTTTGCAAACGATCTGTTACGAACAACCATTGATTTGAAAGGATTTTTCACAATTGAAAATAGCCTGCTTGTATTACTGATGATTATGATGGTCGGTTTGATATCCGGTTTGCTTCCTGCCATTATCATTTCCAATTCAAAACCGATCGATATAGTAAAGGGGGGATTCCGGACGAAAACAAAAATGGTGTTTAGCAAAGTCTTCATCACATTTCAGAATGTGATTACAATTATGCTGCTGGCGGCTTCATTTACCATGTTTCTTCAGATCAGGCATATGATTGATGCGCCATTGGGCTATAATACTAAAGATATTATGACGATATGGACACGTCAGTTCGAAAGCCGGGAAAAGATCGATGCATTCGCGAACGAGGCGCGGCAATTAGCTTCGGTGAAACGTGTGGCTTTTTCACAGGGTGTGCCTTTTGACCGGGGAAATAATTATACCATAGACTATGAAGGACGAAAGATTTCGTTTCAAAGTTTAGTTTGTGATAGTGCCTACTTTGATATGCTGGGTTTTAAGGTGATCCACCGTAATGGAAATATCTCCGGCAATCAGTGTTTTCTCAATGAACAGGCACTACTGGAAACGGGCCTTTCTCCGGATGCGACCGAGATCCGGTTCTGGCCGGATGTTGCGCCATTTCAAATAGCAGGGATCATCAGCGATTTTCAACTGTTTAATATTATAACTCCGAAACAGCCGGTTATTGTGCAAGTACAAAAGGATACCGATTTTTATCCCTGGAATGTGCTGATCGAAACACAAGGTGATCATGCAATTGCCCGGAACCAGATAAAAGAAATATATGAACGGATTTCGCAGTTGGAGTTTTCGGAATTTAGCGGGGCGTTTACAGATGAGATGGTGAAGTGGTCCTATACGGAACAATCACGTTTGGCTCAATTAATCGCTGTATTTTCCATTATTGCCGTTATCATTTCATTGCTGGGATTACTGGCCATGTCGACTTATTTTATCCAGCAGCGTTCACGTGAAGTCGCCGTTCGTAAAGTGTTTGGTTCCTCCAATAAGGAGGTGCTTAAAAAACTGGTTTTTACATTCCTGAATTATGTGTTTATCGCTTTTGTGATGGCGACCCCTCTCATCTGGTATATTATGAACCAATGGATTTCGGAATATAGTTACCGGATACCCTTGTATCCCTGGATATTTATTTCTGCAGGTTTATTCTGCTTGCTGATCGCTTTTATTACCGTATTTTTCCAAAGCCTTTATGCTGCGAACGAGAATCCGGTAAATAGCATAAAAACCGAATAATATAGTATAAAATAATCATTAATGAAGACAATTATAAGGAATTCTTTGAGTGTGTTCCGCCGTTTTAAGATGGCGGCCATCCTGAACGTTGTAGGACTTTCAGTTGCGTTTTGTGCGTTTATCGTTATTATGAGGCAGGTGAATTACGAGCAAAGTTTTGACCGGTGCCATCCTACTGCAGAAAGAGTATATAGAGTCACTTTGTCAAGGTCGGGTATCTTTTCCGTGCTTCTTCCGCGCGGTTTTGTAGAATCGGTTATTCAATCTTCCCCTCATATTGAAGCCGGTACTTTACTCAATGTGAATTATCCTTCTTATTTTACTTATACGGATCAGGGGGAAAAACATGGATTTAATGAAACATTACTGTGTTGCCAGCCGGATATGGTAAAAGTATTTGATTTTCCGATTATTGCGGGCGATCATGGGTGTCTTCATGATCCGGATAAAATTATCATACCGGAGAGTCTGGCTCATCGATTATTTGGGAATCAAATGGCAGTAGGAAAAACTGTACGGATGGAAGAAGAAAGCTGGTTGAAAGATCAAACAGAGTTTACGATCGGGGCCGTTTATCGTGATTTTCCGGAAAATACACAATTAAAAAACTGTATTTATTCGGCGATTGATGAAAATCTCATGCTGAATAATTTTGAATCAAGTAGTTTTCTGTGTTATTTGTTGCTGGATAATCCGGCGAATGCCGAAAGAGTTCAGGATAATTTTAACAGGATATTTGATTTTACTAAGATAAATGCACCTGACGAGCAAATTACGTTAGTCCCATTGACGGATATTTATTATCAGAATGAGGGGATTGATGCAATGGTTGTTAGTAGTGGAAATCGTGAAGTCACTTATTTGCTCTTTTTTATCGCATTGTTGATTATCATTGTCGCAGCAATCAATTATGTAAACTTTAGTACGGCTTTAACTCCTTTACGGATTAAAAGTATCAATACTCAAAAAGTATTCGGAAGCTCAGATCAGACGCTCCGGCGTTCGCTGGTATTGGAGGCTGTTTTTATTAGTCTGATCGCCTGGATCTTTAGTCTTTTGATGGTATGGGGGTTAAATAAAACAAATCTATTGCCTTTTGCTTCTGCTGATTTACAGTTTGCATCAAATGCCCCTGTTTTTTTGTTAACAGGCGGAGTGGCATTGCTGGTCGGTATTGTTGCCGGTTTATATCTGGCCTGGTATATGGTCTCATTTCCTCCGGCATTAGTATTAAAAGGAAGTTTTGGGCTTTCACAGTCAGGCCGTAAATTGCGTACGGCATTAATCGGATTTCAGTTTGTTGTTTCCATCATGTTGATAATCGGTGCAAGTCTGATCCGGTTGCAAAATGATTATTTGAATAGCTTTTCTTTAGGTTTCGATAAAGAACAGATTGTCGTAGTTCCGCTTAGTGAAGAGCTGTATGGAGAGAAGCATGAAACGTATGTAAGCCGTCTGAAGCAGTACCCCGGTATTGTCGATGTCGCTTTTTCAATGGAAAAAATAGCGACACAAGAAAGCTACAATACCAGTATAAGCAAATATAATGGAAAAAAGTTTTCCTGTTTTATGATACCCGTGTCATCTAACTTTTTCAAGGTAATGGGGATTCCTGTTATTGAAGGAAGGGATTTTACTCTATCGGATGAAATGTCGGAGGAGCCGGTTTATATATTTAATAAGGAAGCATATCAGAATATGGAAATGGAAGCCGGCGCCCAAATAGATAATTGGATATCCGGACATATTGTCGGATTTACGGATGATATTAAAATAACATCTTTGCGACATGGAAAGGATAATATTGCTTTCATCGCCGGAGGAACCGATTATTTCCAGTCAAAGAAAATATCTTACATACGCCTGGCAAAAGGGTGTGATATAAATGCTGCTACAGAACATATCCGCAAAGCAGTTTCCGGGATAGACCCGTCATTTCCGGTAAATATAGAATTTTACGATGAACTGTTTAATCAGATGTATCACAAAGAACGTGATTTACGTAGTATGGTAACGTCGTTCAGCATGTTGGCTATCGTACTTTCACTGGTCGGCGTATTCGGTTTGGTAGTCTTTGATACACAATACAAACGAAAAGAAATTGCAATCCGTAAGGTGCACGGATCAACGATCATGCAAATATTGGAAAGGTTAAACAAGCAATATATTTATATTGTATGTGTTTGTTTCGTTATTGCATCTCCAATATCTTATGGTTTGATTATTAGGTGGCTGGAAAATTTTGCGTATAAAACGCCTGTTTATTGGTGGGTATATATGGTTGCATTATTCGTCGTTTTAGTCATGACTGTAGCTATTGTTACTTTTCAGAGTTGGCGTGCGACCAATGCTAATCCGATAGATAGCCTCAGGGCGGAGTGACATACCGGTAAGTGAAAAATTAAAAACAATAAAATATAATCAGGATGAACAATTTACCAAACTTTAAATCTTACTTTAAATTTCTGAGCCGGAATAAGGTGTTTACGGTAATCAATGTGTTCGGATTGTCGGTATCGCTGATGTTTGTAATATTGATTATGGTCTATGTCGGACAGGGGTTGTCGACCGATCGTTTTCAGAAAAATGCCGACCGTGTTTTTGTGATCGGGAGTGAAGAAGGTATCGGTTTTGCCTGGCGTATAGGAGAAAAGGTGGCAGGCCGGTATCCGGAAATTGAAAAAATGTGTCCGGTTGTATCAGAGCCGGATATGCCGGTTTTTATAGGAGATAAGAAGTTTAAGGCGAATCTGCTGATAACGGATACCACATTCTTCGATATGTTTACTTTTCCTTTGTTGAGCGGGGATCCGCACACCGTCATCGCGGCAAAAAATTATGCCGTGATATCCGAATCATTTGCCAGACATTCTTTTGGTGATCATGATCCTTTAGGGCAATTGATTAAATTGAATGATTCGCTGACTGTGACGGTGAATGGGGTGATGAAAGATATCAAAAATTCTACCATACCATCTTCGGATATCATTATAAAGATGGATAATGTCCGTTTTTTTAATATGTCTCTCGATACTGACGGAGGTGATAATTCTATCGGAATACAGGTCTTTTTTCAGGCTGTTGCAGGTGCGGATCTGCAGGCCAGATCGGAAGATATCGCGGAGTATCTGAAAGAAATTTTCT
Organism: Tannerella sp.; assembly: GCA_031285685.1. Lineage (GTDB taxonomy): Bacteria > Bacteroidota > Bacteroidia > Bacteroidales > Tannerellaceae > Tannerella. The sequence continues at coordinate 11,087 of JAITVS010000124.1, read as the reverse complement.
GGTTATATAAAAACGGGCATAGGGAAAAGGTTGTATTTACGCCATTGAAAGAGATCTATTTTTATGGAAAAGGATCCCATAATACATTGTTACAAAATAACTGGCTATTTGTTGTTCTGTTTATGGTGGTGGGAATTTTAATTCTGATATTTGCAGTTATTAATTATATAAACCTTACCGTCGCACAAACAGGGCAGCGCGCAAAAGAGATGGCTACACGCCGTTTACTGGGTTCTTCACGTGCGGAACTATTTATGCGTCTCATTGCGGAGTCGTCCATCATTTGTATTATTTCATTTATATTTGGATTGTTACTGGCTTTTGCAGCGTTACCTTTTGCCGAAGATCTGCTGAATACGACAATTGATCTGAAGGGATTTTTTACGGTCGGAAATAGTTTGGTTGTATTGTTGATGATTATTGCCGTTGGCTTTATTTCGGGTCTGCTGCCGGCCATCATAATCTCCAACTCAAAACCGATCGATATTGTAAGGGGTGGATTCAGAACGAAAACAAAGATGGTATTCAGTAAGGTGTTTATTACATTCCAGAATGTGATTACGATCATGTTGCTGGCCGCCTCAACCACAATGATTCTTCAGATTAATCATATGGTGAAAGCTCCGTTGGGATATAATACGGCTAATATGATGTATGTTCCTACCTATCAGTTCGAGAGTGATGAGAAAATAAAGACATTTGTCAATGAAGTACGCCAGTTGGCCTCGGTGAAACGCGTGGCATATTCCCGGGGAACTCCTTTTACCAGGGGAAATAACAATACGGTGGTATATGAAGGGCGTAATATTTCTTTTCAGTGGTTAGGGGGCGACAGTACGTATTTTGATATGCTGGGATTTGAGGTCATTCATAAAAATAATGTTTCCGGTTCACAATATTTTATGAATGAACAGGCTTTGCTCGAACTGGAATTACCTCCAGATGCCACAGAAGTCAAAATCCAGAATCATGTATTTCCTATTGCCGGCGTTATACGTGATTTTCAACTGGGTAATATTTTGCATAAAAAGCAGCCTGTTATTGTGGAAATTTTCAGTAATTCGGATTTTTATGCGTGGAATGTTCTGATAGAGACACAGGGGGATCCTTATGTAGCCCGTGATCAGGTGAAAAAAATATATGAAGATATTTCACAATTGGATTTTACCGGAAAGTATACGGATGAACAGGTTGAAGAGTCGTATGTTGAACATACCCGTATGGCTAAGTTAGTAATTGTTTTTGCTGTGATCGCTGTTTTTATTTCTTTACTCGGCTTACTTGCAATGTCCACTTATTTTATCCAGCAACGTTCGCGTGAAGTCTCCGTACGTAAAGTTTTCGGTTCGTCCAATAAAGAAATCCTGACAAAGCTGATTGCCACATTTCTGAACTATGTTCTGATTGCTTTTGTGATTGCGACACCTGTTGTCTGGTATATCATGAAAAAGTGGCTTTCCGATTTTAGTTACCGCATTTCTTTATATCCATGGATATTCATTGTAGCGGGCTTGTTCTGTTTGGTTGTCGCATTTATTACGGTATTTTTTCAGAGTTGGCGCGCGGCGAATGCCAATCCGGTGGAAAACATTAAGACAGAGTAATGGGAAATGAGTGAGAAACTTTGAACATAAAATAACCGATATATGAAGACAATTATAAGAAATTTTTTGAGTGTGCTCCGCCGTTTTAAGATAGCGACAGCACTGAATGTTTTGGGGCTTTCGGTCGCGTTTGCAGCATTTATCATTTTAATGATGCAGGTTTTCTATGATTGGGGATATGATCGCTTTCATGAAAACGCGGATCGTTTATTCAGGTTAGAGATGACTTTTGAGGATGGAAGTGCGCAGCCGGTTATGCCCCGTCCTCTGATTGATGAGTTTATCGCGTCTTCGGCACATATAGAACAAGGCGCGTTAATAAAGAGATGGGATAACAAGCGTAATCTTGTTATACAGAAAGGTCAGGAAAGAACCGGTTTTTAGGAATTATATCAACAGGTATATGCTTCATTACCGGATGTTTTCGGATTTAAAATGATAGAAGGTGATATAGATGCGTTGAATGCTCCGGATAAGGTGCTGATATCGGAGAGCCTGGCAAAAAAACTGTTTCCGGAAGAATCCGTGTTGGGCAAACAATTTATCGGAGATGAGATAAAGGCGGAGATCGGAGGCGTTTATCAGGATTTTCCCGAAAATTCGATTATCGGAAATGCTGTTTATCAGAAAATACCGGACAAAGAAGGTGCCGGAATCTGGCAATATAATAATTATGAAGCCTACATTTTGGTCGATGATCCTGCCAATATACCTGGTATTCTTGATAATTATCGAAAAAATTACCGGGACAATACTGATTATTGGGATAAAAAGGACTTAAGGTTAACCCATCTTCCTGATGTGTATTACCAGACCGATCTGGTTTTTGAATCGCAGACAAATAAAGGAAACCGCGCGCAGGTTTTGATTTTATTTTTCATTGCCCTCATTATTGTTGTTATTGCGGCCATCAACTTTATTAATTTCAGCAATGCGTTGACTCCTATCCGATTAAAAAGTATTAATACACAAAAAGTGTTGGGGTGTCCGGTCGGAACGCTTCGGATGTCTATCTTATTTGAAGCAGTGATACTTTGTCTGCTCGCTTTTTCATTGGCTGTTGTGCTGGTTAACCTGCTTTCCCGGACAACATTTTCCGATACGGTTAGTGGTGGCATTTCATTGTCCGCTCATCTTCCATTGATTGCCGGTGCGGGAGTTTTTGCTTTGTTTACAGGTTTAATTGCCGGATGCTGGCCGGCCTGGTATATCACCTCTTTTCAACCTGCTATGGTGCTGAAGGGAAATTTCGGGCGATCTTCCAAAGGGAGGAGTTTAAGGAGTTTTCTGGTTGGAGTACAATTTGTTGTTTCTTTTATATTGATCGTCGGCGCTTTATTTATAAATATACAGAATCGAATGATGACGCGCTCATCTTTAGGCTTTGAAAAAGAACAGGTTGCTATTATAAAATTAAATAAGAAGTTATCTTCGAATACTAATATTTTACGAAAGGAATTGAGCCAGATACCAGAAATAGAAGGAGTGGCTACGACTGATAGAGTTATCGGCGGCGGTGATACCTATTCTAATTACGGCAGAACCTATAAAGGCGAACAGATCTTTTATAATCTGATTCATACGGATCCGTCTATTTTAGACGTTTTAGGAATTTCCGTAATGGAAGGACGCGGATTTTTGCCGGAAGATGCACTAGGGGATGGGGCTTTGGTCTTTAATGAGACCGCGCGCCGGGAATTTGGCGTTGAGCCGGGTACTGTGATAGAAATGGACTGGGAACAGTATCATTTCCGGGAAAAAGTGGTGGGTATCATGGATGATATTAAGTATAACTCCTATCGTAGCGATCTGGGGCCTTTTGCTTTTTATGTGAAAGAGGGATTTCGAAATTACGCATTGGTAAGAATTCAAAAAGGCGTTAATTATCAGGCGGTCGTTGAGTCCGTACGAAAAATGCTGAAGCAAATTGATCCCGATTATCCTTTGGAAATGAACCTGTATAATGAAGTCCTGAATAATGTTTATAGCAAAGAACTTGTGTTGGGGCGACAGATCACCTTGTTTAGTATCATTGCGATTTTAATTTCTTTATTTGGAGTATTTGGCGTTGTTCTGTTCGAAAGCGAATATAAGAGGCGTGAAATTGCCATACGTAAAGTATTTGGCTCTACCATTCGTGAAATATTATTTTTACTAAATAATCAATATCTCCGGATCTTATCGGTATGCTTTGTTTTGGCAATTCCATTATCCTGGTATCTGATAAGCAGCTGGTTGAAAAATTTCAGTTATAAAACACCGATGTATTGGTGGATTTTTGCTTTGGCCTTTATAGCTGTTACATTCATAACTGTTATAACCATCACTATTCAGAACTGGCGTATGGCGAATACCAATCCGGTAGATAGTATTAAGACGGAGTAGTAATCTATTATAATTATGAAACAAAATATTAAATACTTGATAATATTGTTTTTATCTTCATCAATAAGCAGTCTTATAGCTCAAGTCGGTTATATAGAAAAAAGAAATAATGTTGGTGATATTGTATTTGATGCAAGTACTGATAATCCAAAATTCGATTTAATAGATGAAATCAACATATTACCATATAATTCGATTTGCGGATTTCTTATTGAAGGGGAAAGGTTTAGAGTCCTGGAGTATTATTGCAATAATTTCAAATCAGATACCATAGATGGTGTAACGGGATATATAACAATAAGGTTTATTGTAAATTTTAAAGGAGAGACAGATCGATTTAGAGTTTATGAAATGGATAATAAATATAATCCATGTAAATTTCCTGATAATATCTCAAAATCTCTATTGGAATTAACCCGAAATTTGGATGGTTGGATTACTTTATTTGATGATAAATTCGATTATTATAATTGTATTGAAATGGAGAAGAATGGAGAAATTAAATATGCATACGATTATTACCAATACATTTTATTTAAAATGAAAGATGGACAAATTGAAACAATTTTACCTTAAAAAAAGAATCGCCATACTGAGCATTACTATGTTTTGCATAACCGAAGTGGTATTGGGGCAGGTAAATTGCTTTGCTTTATTTGAAAAAGACTCACCGGAATATTGTGCTTGTATGCTCATATATGGAGGAAAAGCTGAAGGGAAAGCCCGCTACCAGGGAGCAAAAGAATCACAAGCCTTATGTGATTCTGCAATATCATTATTCCCGGCATTTGCAGACCCTTATTATACAAAAGCGATTCCTTTTCTAAAAAGAGGAGAGTTCGATTTGTGGAAAACAATTATTGATAAAGCAGTTAAATATGATACTTTAGCCTATCTTGGTTATAGGGCTGGGGCGCATTTTATGTTTTTGAGGAATTACGAAGAAGCTATTAATGATATTGAAACATTGCAATTAATTACAGGTTGGGATGATTTAGGGACGATATATAATGGAGAGTATAACTTAGAGATTATACGTGCTTTATCATACAGGGGGTTATGTGATACGCTAAGAGCCATTGAGATATTGGAAAATCATATACAGAAAACTAATGATGCAGGATTATGGGGTTACTATCATTTGGGTGTCATGTATTTTCAGCAAAAGAGATATGATGATGCAAAACAGGCCTTAATGAAGCAACTTTTAAATAATGAGATTGCAGATGCATATTACTACCTGAGTTTAATCTATGAAACAGAAAAAAATATTGAATTTGAAAGTGCAATTAGCAAAGCATATGAACTTTATCAATCAGGAAAGAGAATTAGAGGTAATAATAGCTTTATGGACTATCCGGATAAAATATATTTTTTACAAATAAAAGAAGCAATGAGGAAAACTAAACTGTGAAGGTTGTAATATGTAAAAGTTTGGACTTTCTTTGACCACCGGGTAAGTATCGTTTTAAATCATTCGAATTTGTTGCGACTTTTAGGATTCGTGTAAAAAAAATTTACAACAGTGTCAAGTAATTGGACATGTAAATAAAATGGATGTTGTTTTAGTTTGTTGAATAATAGGGTTTTATTGTTTTGGCATGAAGGTTGATTTTAAAATGCAGAAAAACAAATTAAAAGCTAAACAGGATGAATATGATTTTAAAAAATTTCATAAATGTGTTGAAGCGGTTTAAACTTGCTTCGTTTCTGAATATTGCCGGATTGTCTGTTGCATTTGCCGCTTTCCTGATTATTGTCATGCAGGTACAATATGAATGGACATTTGATAAGGTGCATCCGGATGCGGATCGGATATTCAGGGTGGATATGCCGAGAAGTCTTGGGGGCGATACGTATGCAGCGGTGTTAACACGTGGTTTTGCGGATCAGGTATTTACTTCTTCTCCTCATATTGAGGCAGCCAGCCTGTTAAATGTTTTTACGGGAGGAAGGGTTTATGTGACAGTAGGAGAAGGTGCATCCCAAAGAGGCTTTATTGAACATATTGTGACATGTTATCCGGATATTGTTCGTATTTTCGGTTTTTCGATGGTGGAAGGTGATATCAACTGTCTGGAAGATCCTGAAAAGGCATTAATACCCGAGAGTATGGCGAAACGTATGTTTGGAAGCTCTTCTTCCGTGGGAAAGCCTATACATCTGGGCAGATCCGTGTGGACAAAATCGGAGTTCAATACATTGACGGTAGGAGGGGTTTATAAAGATTTTCCGGAAAATACCCAATTGAATAATAATATTTATACGGCAATCGATAAAAGTCAGGAAAATGACTGGTATTCACAGAATTATCTGGCTTATGTATTGTTGGACCGCCCGGAATCAAAGAAGGCGGTAGAGGAACTGGTCAATAAAAATATCGATTTCATATCGTACGGAAAACCTGAAGAAACACATCTGGAGCTGATTCCGTTGACCGATCTTTATTATATGCAGGGACAGTTGAGGGACTTTGTAAAGGTCGGCAACCGGGGTACAACTAACCTGTTATTCTGGGTTGCCATATTGGTTATTGTGATTGCCTGTATTAATTTCGTTAATTTCAGTACGGCATTGGCTCCTTTGCGTATGAAAAGCATTAATACACAAAAGGTATTAGGCAGTTCTGTCGGTAGCTTGCGGACGGGTTTGATTTTTGAGGCGGTGGTAATGAGTATTCTGGCATGCTTGTTTTCACTTTTAATTGTCTGGGGAACGGACAAAACCGGAATCTTATCGTTTGTTGTTGCAGATATAAATATTCTGAACCATATGCCCTTGGTCCTGTTACTGTTTGCCTTGTCTATCCTATTGGGGATCGTGTCTGGATTGTATCCGGCGTGGTATATGACCTCTTTTCCTCCGGCGTTGGTTTTGAAGGGCAGTTTCGGATTATCCGCTTCCGGCCGTCAGCTCCGTACGGGGTTAATCGGTTTTCAGTATGTGGTATCTATCGGTCTGATCGTATCTTCCTTGTTTATCCAGTTGCAGAACCGGTATATGCGTTCCTATGATCTCGGTTTCAGGAAGGATGGAGTTGCCATGATTGATATTGGCACTAAGAACTATGAGCAGTCGAAAGATCTTTATGTACAGAAGCTGAAAGAATATCCGGGTATTGAAGAGGTTGCTTTTTCATCCGTACCGATCGGTCGCTTCGATAGTTATTCTGCTTATGATATGCAATATAAAGAGAAAAATTTTAATACTTATATAATCGATGTATCCTGGAATTTTTTACATGTAATGGATATTCCGATTGCCGGAGGACAGAATTTTACGGAAGCCGATGCCCGCAATGACAGTGCTTCATACTATATCTATGACAGGAAAATACAGGAAATGTTCGGTCTGGAAGCAGGGGATTTACTGGATCGCTCATGGAGGGGACGGGAGTATATCAGCGGTTTTATTAATGGCGTCAAACTGACATCTTTGCGTCAGGGAGAAGATAACATTGCATTCAAACTGAGTAACCGTGAGGCCCTTCCCGTATCTTATGTGCGGCTAAAAGCAGGTGCAGATATACATAAAACCGTAGAGCATATCCGGAATACATTGCTCAAAATAGATCCTTCTTATCCTGTCGTGGTGGATTTTTATGATAATTTTTATGATTATCTTTATGCGAAAGAGGAAGCATTGAATAAGATGATAACCACTTTTAGTCTGCTGGCTATTATTCTGTCTATTGTCGGGGTTTTTGGTCTGGTTGTATTTGAGACCCAGTACCGGAGGAAAGAAATAGGAGTAAGAAAAGTGTTCGGGGCTACGGTCGGTAATATACTGGGTATGTTTAACCGGATCTATATTCGTATCATTTGTATTTGTTTTATTCTGGCTGCTCCTGTCGCTTTTTACTTAGTAAGAGAATGGCTGGGTAGTTTTTATTATCGCACGCCGATTTACTGGTGGGTGTTTGCCGTTGCATTTGTTATTGTTGCGCTGATAACCTTGTTGACGGTCAGTTTTCAAAACTGGCGTGCGGCGAATGCCAATCCGGTGGATAGTATTAAGAATGAGTGATCAGCAAAAGGAGGTAACGATGTTAAATAATCGGAAAATTCTTGTGTTTGTTTTTTATTATTGTAACTTTCATCATATTATAAACGTCATATATCAGATAGATCTGATGTTTCATGGGCCGGGTCGGAACCGGATAAATTATGACGTTAATTATTAAATGAATAGATTATGAAAACAATTTTTAAGAATTTTTTGAGCGTGCTGAAACGTTTTAAGATGGCGATGACCCTGAATATATTGGGGCTTTCGGTTGCCTTTGCGGCGTTTATGGTGATTATGATTCAACAGGATTATGATCGTAATTTTGATAAGTTTCATTCGGATTACGATAAGATCTTTCGCCTGGAATTTGTCAATAGGAATTCCACCCAGGCTATCCTTAACCGTCCGCTTTCCGAATTGTTTTTCAATTCCTCTCCGCATATCGTTGCCGGAACACTAACCAGTCCATGGGGCAATAAATCCTTTTTTAGTGTGGAAGAAAACGGGATCCGCCATTTTTATGAAGAAAATATGACCCCTGTATCTCCGGAATATACGGAGGTTTTTACTTTTGATATCGTTGAAGGTACAAAAGATGCGTTGAAAACGCCGGAAAATGTTTTAATACCCTTGAGTCTTTCGCGTAAGTTATTTGGTAATCAGTCGGCCGTGGGAAAACAATTATCCGGTAGAAATGGAAACCAGACGGTCGGAGCGGTTTATCGTGATTTCCCTTCTAACTCAGTAGTAAATAATTATATCTATTTTCCGATGTCGGAAAGTGAGAATAAACAGAATTGGGGTAATTGGAATTATCAGGTATATATTCGTGTGGATGACCCGTCGAATGTACCTCTCCTGTTTGAAAATTTTAAACAGAATTTTGATCCGAAAGAGGTTTGGGGACCGGATTTCAGTTGGGAAGAATCAGGAACAAATATACGCCTTACCGCATTGCCGGATGTACATTATGTGACGAATGTGCTTTATGATAATACACCGAAAGCCAGTAAACAGACGTTGTTTATTTTGTTTGCTATCGCTATCGTCATTGTCGTAATTGCAGGCATTAATTTTACGAATTTCAGTACGGCTCTGACCCCCATACGTATAAAAAGTATCAATACACAAAAAGTGCTGGGGGGCGATGAGCGTATGATACGTATATCCATCGTCTTTGAAGCGGTATTTGTCGGTTTTTTGTCTTACCTTATTGCTATAGGGTTGATGGTCGTATTTAATCTGACGCCTCTTTCTAAATTGGTAGATGCGGATTTATCCGTTACAGCCCATCCCTGGATTGTATCCGGTACGGCTGTTGTCGCATTATTTACCGGTTTATTGGCTGGTATATATCCTGCGCGTTACATGACTTCATTTTCTCCGGCATTGGTGTTGAAAGGAGGCTTTGGCTTATCTCCCAAAGGGAAGAAATTGAGAAATGTACTGATCAGTATTCAGTTCGTAGCTTCTTTCGCATTGATTATCGGATCTCTTTTTATGTTCTTACAGAATTATTATATGCAACATACCTCTTTAGGTTATGAGAAGGATGAATTGATTGTAACAAATCTGAACTCGAAAATTAACGAGAAGCGTGATGCTTTTACCAATCAGCTCGAAACGTTCTCCGGCATTGAGAATGTGACCTATGCCGAGCCGCTTTTATCAAGCTCCGATCAATATATGGGATGGGGACGGGGATATAAAGGGAAAGATATAAATTACCAGTGTCTTCCGGTCGATTATTCTTTTCTGAAAGTGATGGGAGTGGATATTTCCGAGGGGCGTGATTTCCGAAAGGAGGATGCTAATACAAAGTACGGAGCCTATGTATTTAATGAGAAGGCGAGACAGGCGTACGATCTGGAACTTGGGTCTATGATTGACAGTACGGTAATTGTCGGTTTTATGCCGGATGTGAAATTTGCATCTTTTCGAACGGAGGTAGTTCCTATGGCCTTTTATGTTTGGGGTACGCAGAATTGGGGTTCGCAACCAAACCATGCCTATATAAAAGTAAAAGCAGGTTCGGATATGCGTGCTGCCATGTCTCATGTTCGTTCCACACTGGCAGAATTTGATGCGGAATATCCGTTTAATATCCGCTTTTTCGATGCCGTCATGCAGCGGCTGTATGAAAAAGAGAGTTCTTTGAGTTCATTAATCACCTTGTTTAGTCTGATCGCCATATTTATATCCATGGTAGGTGTATTCGGACTGGTTGTGTTCGATAGTGAATATAGAAGAAAAGAAATTGGAATCCGGAAAGTCCTGGGTTCATCAACCCGGGAGATTTTAATCATGTTTAATAAAACATATTTCCGGATATTAGTTATCTGTTTTGTGCTGGCGGCCCCGTTTGCCTGGTATGCCGTCCACTTATGGCTGGAGAATTTTGCTTATAAAACGCCGATGTACTGGTGGGTTTATCCGGTTGCTTTTATTGTTGTTGCTATGGTTACTGTTTTTACGGTGACATTCCAGAACTGGCGTGCAGCGAATGATAATCCCGTAAATAGTATTAAGGCGGAGTGAAAAACCGTTTGTTATTAGTGATGAGGAGTAAGTGTAAAGAAATTATACAACAGTGTCAAATAATTGGACATGAATAGAATGAACTTATTTGTTTAAGTTGTTGTTTTTTAGTTGTTTATTTGTTTTGGCATGGATATTGAAATTAAGATATAAAAACAGGAATAACAAAGTAATAAAAATAGAGTTATGATTAAAATTGAAAGTTTAAGTAAGTTTTTCCAGACGGAAGAGGTGCAGACAATTGCATTGAATAAAATTTCGATGGAGGTAAAAGATGGTGAGTTTGTTGCAATTATGGGGCCTTCCGGTTGCGGTAAATCAACTTTGCTGAATATTTTGGGTTTGCTTGATAATCCGAGCGAAGGAAATTATTTTCTGGGTGAAACGGAAGTCGGACATCTGAAAGAAAAAGAACGCACTCAGGTTCGTAAGGGTAATATCGGTTTTGTATTCCAGAGTTTTAACCTGATTGACGAACTGAATGTTTTCGAGAATGTAGAGTTGCCTTTGACTTATTTGAATATTAAGTCTTCAGAGCGTAAAGACCGGGTG
>JAITVS010000087.1 GCA_031285685.1 Tannerella sp. | reverse complement strand
TGTCCGTCTCGCAATTTTGCATCGTAATATTCAATATGTCCAAATTTTTCTGCTTTTTGGTCTATATCTTCTTTGAGACGTTCCATATATTCCTCGAAATTTGTCTGAGTATTTCTGAACTCCTGCGACTGCATTTCAAAAGCGACAAGTGTTTCGGCGGCGTTGTCAACCACATCTACAACGGTACTGTCAAGATTTCCTCTTGACTGCACCATACTGTCTTCGGTGCGCTGCAGAGCAACCAAAGTATTGTAAGCAGCAACATATTCCTGCAAACTTTTTCCCATATCGCGGATAATATCTGCGGCTTCTGCACGGTTTCTACCATAAAAATCTTCACAGTTTTCGTGCCAGCGATTGAGGTATTCAATTTTCTGGTCTTTGATATGGTTGTAAATTTTCAGTCGTTCAATACGGTTTTCCTGCATTAAATTCTGAACAACCGGCGCAACAATTTCCTCATAAATCTGGTGAATACCGAACGGCAAATTGGTTGTGCTGCCGTCTTCTGCCGTCCACATACCCGAAAGCAGGTTGTAACGAACACGCGAACTCTGTTTGAGTTGGAATGGTTCGTAGCTCTGCACTGATTCGCTGTAATCGAATTTTTCGTTGCGGATACGCTCAATTTCTTCGTGTTCCAACATCGGCGAATAGTGATTGTAAGGCGATTTAAGAATTTGATATAAAACTTTGTTTGACTCGAAAATTACTTTGTCTGTTGAAGCAACTTTGAGTGCGGAAATTGCCTGAACAGAATTTGCCATCGTAATCATCAAACTTTTCAATACATCTTCGAACTGTTGTGTTTTGTTCGATAAAGAATCTTTTAATTTGTTTATTTCTTGGAATTTATTAACGCTGCTTTCATATTTTCCTTTGCTAAAAACAGGGATAACAGGTGCGTTTTCAGGAATTTCGGTTGTAGCAAATTCGTTGAGATATTCCAAATATTCACTCTTGTCGGCAACCAATGGCAGCGACACCGAAGTAGTATCCAAATCGTCCATACAGTAGGAAATGGTGCGCAACGAGCGTTCCAATTTTCCGAAATAATCGTGCTGATTGATTTCTTGAATGGAAGTGGAATACTCGTCTGTTTCAATGGTTTCCGTATCGTTGGAAGTTTCCACAATCGGCGCTTCGGACGAGAGGTTTTCGAGGTCGGCAATGGTTTCGATCAGCAAATCATTTTGCCTCGAAAGTTGTAGCGTAACTTCCGATTCATCAACTTTGCCTGTATAATCCACAATGAAACTTTTGTCTTCGTACTTGATTTGGTCGGCAACGGGGACGTAAGCTACTCCGAGTTTGCTTACCTTGTAGTCGCGGAAAATTTCTGCGTGTTGGCGTTTAAATTCAGCAATACGGCTGTCTTTGTCTGCGATTTCTTTTTCAAGTCCGTTCTTTTTGATAAAATACACAAAGAGCAGAATGACAGTGAGAAACCAAACCCACAGACCTGAAATCTGTTTTTGTAATACCGTTTTTTCCTCTTCAAGAACAGCAATTTCTTTCTCGATTCGTTCCTCTTCTGCAACGATTTTTCCAGCTGCTTGGCTGTAATAATTGAATAATATCTTCGCTTGGTCTTGATAAATATTGTTCGACTCGGGAAAAATTTTACCTGTCATATTCTTGTGTTTTTAATTTGAATAAACCGATTTTCTATTTTGATTAATTTGTTCCAATTTTTTGAGGTTGCTCTCTATCGCCTCCTCATTCATTGAATAATTGGAAATGGCAAACGAAATATCACTTACGATTTTGGAAAAAGAATTTTCCAAACCGTAGGCTTCTTCCTTGTTTGAGGGTGAAATAAACCGCAAACCTTCTTCAAGTAAGTCGATACGGTTAGTAAAGCTTTCGGGTAAACCGTCGGCATCGCTCATTTTGTCTTTCAAGTTTCGCATTGCGGTTTTCATTTCGTTAATACCGCTGCGGTTTTGCGTTTCCTGTTGATAAACTTTCTGTACTTTGTCGGAAGCGCTAAAAGAGGCAATAAAGCCCAAAACCAACAAAAAAAGCAGCACACAATGAACAATCATTTGCAGAGTAAACGACCACTCATAAGCCCAATTTGCAACGAGCATTACGGCAATGGCTGCTATTGCATACATCCAAGTGAAAAACCACCGCAAGCCGAGCGAGCCGACTTTCTTTTGCGATTTGTCGCCCAAATCAATCCAAGGGACAAGAACATCGACGAAAAACAGTCCGTAAACCAGCGAAGACACAACAATATTCAATACTAAAATATTGTCAGCTAAACCGCCTCTGAAAAGGATAAATGCAGCAATAATAACTGCTTCTCCGCCAAGTAGTGCAATCCATGATAATATCTTTTTTGCATCCATAATATCATATGCATCAAATTGTTAACGTTTATTTCCGCATTTTGGACAAAATTTTACAGACGGCGGTAAAGTTGTTCCGCAACGGCTGCATGTGTCGCCCGATTGTACTTGTTTTCCGCAATTTCCACAGAAAGTTGCACCTGCCGCCAACGGTGCGTTACATTGCTGGCAATTTACACCGCCCGATTGCAATGGCGTTCCGCAACTCACACAGCGTCTGGCGTTTTGGTCATTATCTGTTCCGCATTTTGGACAGGGATTGTAAGGGTCTCCGCAATGCGGGCAAAAACGGGTTGTGTTTGGAAATTTCTTTGCACAGTTAGAACAATACACCATTTTTACCTGCTGTTCCTGTCCGGTAAGCTGCCCTTGAAATCCCTGATTGTTCCCGTCGAAAGTGGGCTGATTGAATTGCGGTTGCATCATTCCTCCGCCAACAGTGCCTCCGCTGCCCATTCCGCCCATCATATTCATGGCCAGCAATCCGCCGATCAATCCGCCGTTGCCGTTTCCAAAACCATCTACGGCATTGTTGGCGGTGTTGAACATTTGTTCCTGTTGCCAAGTGTGTCCTGTGATTGACATTGACGCTTGCGTTGCTATCGCTTCGGCTACTTTTCTGCCTTCTTCGGTGGATTTATCTATATCAATGGTAGTAATATTGAATTGTAACAAGTCCAACCCCAAATTGTCCCAAAACGGATTTAACACGCTTTTTAAATATTCAGATAATTCGTCTAAATAAGCGGACAGATACTTAAAACCGACTTTGTGTTTAATCACATATTGAGCAATCTGCGATTTTACTTTGGTTGAGAACTCGCCAAAGAACTGATTTGTCAGGTCGTCCTGCGTAAACTCCGTCTTTGTACCGACCGATTTTATCAAAAACTTTTCGGCATCATTCACTTTCAATCCGTAACGCCCGCCTGCCACAAGCGGCAACTGTGTATTGTAATCGGGATCGTGTATCGGCATTTTGCTCACCGCCCAGTCAATACTGAAAGTTTGAATTTTGTTCACAAACCACACCTCTGCCGTAAACGGATTTTTTCCGCCAAAAGGAATACCGAACAGATTTCGTAAAATCGGTAAATTCTCTGTATTCAAAGTATGTTTTCCGGGACCAAATTTTCCAACAATCTGACCTTTTGAGAATAATACTGCTTCCTGAGATTCCTGTACAATGAGTTGCATGAGAGTACTCAAATTGGTCTCGGGAAAACGCCAAGCGTAAATTGTTTTACTCCCCTGCGGCGACCATCTGACTAAATCAATTATTGCCATATTTTCAAATTGTTATCATTAAATTCCTGTTTTCCATGATTTCCCTTATTTTGCTTTAGTCGTATTTTTTGGTAAGAGGTGCGACTTTAGCGCAATTTTGCGATTGCAAAGCTATCAAAGTTTCAGTAATAAAGCCACATTACTCTCAAAATAAATTAGGGAATATTCTTTGGCAAGATAGATTCTATCACATTATTACAGACAACACCTGCTACTACAGGAATAAGGAACTTATCAAATGGTTGGAAAACACAAAGATAAAGCCTGTATTTCTTCCGCCCTATTTCCCCAACTTGAACCTGATAGAACGCCTGTGGAAGTTCATGCGCAAGAAAGTTATCAATACTTGCTTCTACCGAACCAAGCAAAAGTTCAGGCAGGCAATCCTGCGATTCTTTGAAAATATAGACCAATATAAACCGGAGTTAGACACACTGCTGACTCTCAATTTTAGATTGGTTAAGTCGCAATACAATTCTTTTTGAGTATAAACTTCTTTAACAGAAAGTTCACCGTAATTAATATTCTTGAATAGAGTTTAATATACTCCTTAATCTCCTGCAACAAAAAAAGTTTATCTTTGCCATCTGTTTTGACTTCAACTAAAAATAGATATGGACTATTTCAATTATAAAAGACGTGCATCATCTGTGGCCGAAATAGGTGACACGCCTATCGGCGGGTCGAATCCTATCCGCATCCAATCGATGACTAATACGAATACAAATGATACGGAGGCTAGTGCTGAACAGGTAATCAGAATCGTACAGGCCGGAGCCGACTATGTCCGTCTGACTGCGCAAGGAGTGCGCGAAGCCGAAAATCTCAGAAATATAAAAGAAGTGGTCAGAGGGAAGGGGTATACAACTCCTTTGATAGCCGACATACACTTCAATCCTCGTGCTGCCGAGGCCGCTGCTAAGATTGTAGAAAAAGTACGTATCAATCCGGGAAACTTTGTGGATCGTGTAAAGACTTTTGAAACATTCGGATATACCGATGAGGAATACGCTCAGGAAATAGAAAAGATAAGGGCAAAATTAGTCCCCCTTTTAGATATATGCAAAGAACATAAAACAGCCCTGCGTATCGGAGTGAATCATGGTTCTCTTTCCGACAGGATTATGAGCCGTTATGGCGATACTCCCGAAGGCATGGTGGAGTCGTGTATGGAATTTCTGCATATTTGCCTCGATGAAGATTTTACAGATATTGTAATATCCATGAAAACTTCCAATACAGTTGTAATGTCAAAAGCCGTGCGCCTGCTGGTCGCCCGTATGGAAAAAGAAGGGCTCGCTTTTCCTTTGCATTTGGGAGTTACCGAAGCAGGTGACGGAGAAGACGGGCGTATCAAGTCTGCCGTAGGAATAGGTTCTTTGCTTTCCGACGGAATAGGCGACACGATCCGAGTTTCGTTGAGCGAAGACCCCGAATTTGAAGTTCCGGTTGCCCAAAAGTTGGTTGCATATATCACTCGAATGGCAGATCATCCCGAGATAACAGCGGAAGCCTGCCCAAAATATTCTCCGTTTTCCACAGACAGAAGAGAAACTTACATCGTTGGAAATATCGGAGGAGACAGTCTGCCGGTAGTTATATCCGACCGTTCGCAAGGAAATTTTGAATTGAATAGTCATTTCCTGCCCGATTACATCTATGTAGGAAAAGAATTACCAACCGCTGCCCCACGTGCGATACCATCTATTATCGATGTCGAGGGCTGGAAAGGTGAGAAAAACACATATCCTTTATTCAATACATCGAACCGGAACGAAATAAAAGAGAGTCCTGCGTCTGTAAAATTCTTTAAATTATCCTATCCGGAATTAGATAAAAGTATGATAGAACTATTGAAATCAGACAGATCAATAGTCCTTATCGTGGCTACAGATCATATAAACGGTCTTGGCGAACAGCGTGCGGTAGTTCATGCGTTGATGATTAACGACTGCGATACACCTGTTATCTTTCATCGCCGCTACACGGAAAATGAAACGGAAGACTTACAGATAAAGGCCGCCGCCGATCTCGGAACGCTATATCTGGATGGCTTTGGAAATGGTATTATGCTGCAAAATGAAGGTACGATTCCTTTAAAAAATATAGATGCTTATATGTTCGGTATTTTGCAGGCGTCACGTATCCGGACAAGTAAAACGGAATATATCTCCTGTCCGAGTTGCGGACGTACATTATTCGATCTGCAAACCACAGTGGCATTGGTAAAAGGTGCAACATCCCATCTCAAACATCTGAAAATAGGCGTAATGGGCTGCATCGTCAATGGACCGGGCGAAATGGCAGATGCCGACTATGGATATGTAGGAGCGGAAAAAGGTAAAATCTCTTTATACAAAAAGAAAAACCTGATAGAGAAAAATATTCCGTCTGAATTTGCCGTAGAAAGATTGGTGCAACTTATCAAAATAAATGGAGATTGGGTAGAGCCTGAAATTTAGTAACATAATAAGGGCTTGACTCTTTGGTTATTCCGGAAATATATTTATCTTTGCATCCGCTTTGCGTAATCTCTGACGGGAGAGACTCGTGTATATTGCGTATTTTAACAACAAAACCATCATATAATCATGGACTTAATTAAAGTTGCAGAAGAAGCGTTCGCCACAGGAAAAGAGTTTCCTGAATTTAAAAGTGGCGACACAGTGACTGTTGCATATCGTATCAAAGAAGGTAACAAAGAGCGTGTACAGCAGTATCGCGGTGTGGTTATCAAAATTTCCGGACATTTGAACAAAAAACGTTTCACTGTTCGTAAAATGTCTGACAACATCGGTGTAGAAAGAATTTTTCCTATCGAATCTCCATTTATTGACAGTATCACTGTAAACAAAGTAGGTAAAGTTCGTCGCGCTAAATTGTATTACCTTCGTGGTCTTACAGGTAAAAAAGCGAGAATCAAAGAAAAGAGAGTTAACACAAAAGCTTAATGCTCTTTTTGAAAAAAGATATAGGAGGCTGTCTCAAAAGTCGGGCAAGCCTCTTTTTCTATGCTTTTTCTTCGGGTCTGTATCTGAGACCGTTTTCAAATATTCAATTCTCAAGGAGATAAAAATACTTTTGGGACAGCCTCTTTTTTTTGTCTATGATAGTCAATAGGTATTTTCATTCCCTATTTATCTACAGAATATTACAAAATAAAGTGTCGAAGTCAGGAAATGCTTCATATAACCGCCAAGACCGTTGAACGGTTAAGACTACAATTAATAAAATCGAATTGACAGGAAAACGATATATACTTAGCATAAGTACCAAATTGAAATTAGTTTATATTATTTGTATTGCTTATTATTATTGAGGATCAAATGACTATACGATGGAATAATATAAACTAATTTGCAGCACGTACTTAGATAAAAATCCCTTTATATATAAAAGAAGAATTACCGGTTTGCCTAATTCTCCCTTACATATTTTATTAGTTTATCTTTATTCAAAAGATACTCCTCACTGTAACTGTCATAATTTAGTGTTTTGTCAACAAAGGCATTTATATCACTTTCGAGAGGATCCCACAATAAATAGTACATTTTAGCGGAATTGTCTCCAACAAACTGGTTTATCGGTAGACCATCGATGCTGCTTATTTTTTCTCCTCCATTAACACGGATACTATTGTATCGAAAAGGACGTATATTATAATATTCTCCATTCATAAATTTAGTCATGATATTGATTTGCACCTTCCCATTCATACTTTTGTTAAGTAAACGGTAATAATAATCGGCATTGGCCGTATCTGACAATGAAACGTTTCCTATCGATGATAAATAATAATCGGGCGAAACATAATTTACTAGAGAAGAACCGGGTATTATTTGGGAGTGTGCATCATTCAGTATATTTAATCCTTGTCGGATAATTTGTGTAAAGTCTTCTATTGAGGTTGCAGGTGTTATTTCATCGTTTAATTTTTTGAATTCATTATCCACTTTTACGCCTGTCCGTTGTTCCAATAATGTTAAAGAAAAGAAATATTGGTGAATCTGTCCTTGCAAGAAGGATAGATCGTCCTGCATTTGTTTCTGAGAAAGTGTTTGACTTTGTATGGGATTGTTTGTAAGGCAAACCAAAAATACAAACCAAAAATATTTGTAAATTGGAAAATGTTTATTGATTGATTTCATTTTTTTCATAATAAGTGTATTAACAATAGTTCGTTATATTTTTGATTAACTATCGATAAATGAGCAAATTAGCACTCGGTATATTTTAATAAGTTGTTGAAAACCATTAACTTTATAGGTATTCGAGATCTATATAGCAATGATTTTCAAGACCTGTTTTTCCTATAAAATGCTCTGCGAGCAGTGTTTTCTATCTATCGAACCATTGAATAAACGGCGTAAAGAGTTTTTCACAAGCGTTTTTTGGCTTTTTTTGAGTATCAAAGGTAAGATAAATTTCTTACAAATGGAGCGTTACGGCAATTCATGCGAACAAAGTCTGCGGCAGCAATTTGACAAAGCGTTTGATTTTCTGAAATTTAATTCCACGCTCGTATCAAAATACTGTTCCAAGCGTACTGTCATCGGTTTCGACCCTTTGTACATACCCAAATCGGGCAAGATTTGGTAATTTATCGTACCCGATTTCAAATTGAATTTCTTTACAGAGATGCTAAACAGCACACGGGATTAACCAATTGTCAGGCTCGAAATCAAGAAAAACTATATTTTCATTTCAACATGTCGCTCACGGCGGTGTCGGTTGCCAAGGCTATTCATTGGTTTGCTACTGAAAATGAGAACAGAAAACCATTCTCAATCGCAGATATTAAAACAATCAGCTACAACGAATTACTACTCAACCAATTTTTACGCATGTTTGCTATCAAACCAAACATACTCAAAAATAACCAAAAACTCAAAGAACTATTATTTTTCGGAACTAAAGCCCCTTAAAAGAATTTATTTTTTTAACGAACTATTGTCTTAAATAACGATATTGAAAAGAAGAAAAGGTTATCTGTTTCGGGTAACTTTTTTTTATCTACATTTGCTATTATGAAAATCTGCTATCTCATACTTGCTCATAATAATTTCAGGCACTTGGATCGCTTGATAGAGGCTCTGAATGACGCAGGCAGTACATTTTATATTCATATAGACAAGAAGGTAACGCAAAGTTATACTCCTTCAGCAAATAATGCCCGTATTATTCCCAATCGGATCAATATCAATTGGGGCGGTTTTACGATGATAGAAGCTACTTTGGCTTTGATGAATTATGGGACAACTCATTCACCGGATGCTGATTATTACATATTAATAAGCGGAGTAGATTATCCTATCCGGCCAAAGGAGTTTTTGCATAACTTGTTGGAGAAAGGGAAAGAGTATATCGACATTGCTCCTGTTCCTGTACCGTATAAGCCCGTGGAAAGATATGATTACTACTATTTCGATTATGACCGCCGAAATTTAAAGCATTCTAATCCTAAATTTTTGATAGAAGTCCTACTCAAGAAATTCAAGATAAAACGAAAAATGCCGTTCAAAATATATGCAGGCACACAGTGGTTTGCGCTAACCCGGTCGTGTATACAATATATTTTGGACACAATAAATGAGGATAAAAGATATATGGATTTCTTTCGTCACACGTTGGTTCCTGACGAGGCTTTTTTTCAGTCTATCATCGGTAATTCGCCGTTTTACGAAAATGTAGCCTCCAGCCTGACATATACCGATTGGGAAATGCCTGTCCCGCCTGCGACTATCGAAGATCGACATGTGGAATTTCTTAAAACTCATATCGGCTTTAATGATGAATATGGACAACGCTTTCCGTATTTTGCCCGGAAATTCAATGATGATAGCGAAAAACTTTTAGAAAAGATAGAAAGGGAATTATGGTAATCAGTCTATCAGGCTTGGCAACAAATCCGCTATATAGCTGCGTTCCATATCTTCTGGTTTAAGCACCTCTTCATTCCATATCACCAGATCAATATCTATTTTTACCTTTCCGTTTACTTTGTCGGTAGCAGTACGTCCGATTCTTTTCTCGACAGACTTTAACTGTTTTTGTATTTCTTCTTTCGCGTCCGAAGTATAAACAAAAGCGAGTTGGTTAAGGAAATCATCTTTGCAGGTATTTCCGTACGGAGTTGTTATGGACGTATTGGAGTAAGTTACTTCGGGGAAAATGCCGTTTAATAACTCATGGCAAAGAGCCAAGTTCGCCTCTCTATCTACATTTGTGCCGATGCTGATTAATGCTTTGTTCATAACGTCTGCAAATATACGTGCGATTTTTGAAAAAGCTTTATCTTTGTTACCTATTAATGACAACGAATATGAAATTTATAGCAATTATCCCGGCACGATATGCGTCTACCCGTTTTCCCGGTAAGCCGTTGGTAGATATGGCGGGCAAACCAATGATACAACGCGTGTATGAACAGGTGAAAAAAGCGTTGGATGAAGTCTGGGTGGCAACTGATGATGTCCGTATTTTCGATACAGTAGAGTCTTTTGGAGGAAAGGCTGTAATGACTTCTAACGGGCACCGGAGCGGTACAGACCGTATACAAGAGGCATACTCGAAAATAGGAGGAGGCTTCGACGTGGTTATAAATGTTCAGGGCGATGAACCCTTTATTCAACCGGAACAAATAGAAGCTCTCAAAAATTGCTTCGATAGTAAAGATGTAGAATTGGCTACTTTGGTAAAAGCCTTTAAGAAGGAAGACGGCTTCGATGCCTTATTTAATCCGAATTCGCCTAAAGTTGTTATAAATAAAAAAAATGAGGCTATCTATTTTAGTCGCTCCATTGTGCCTTATATCCGCGATGTCCATCACACCGAATGGCTGGATAAGCATACTTTCTACAAGCATATAGGAATGTACGCCTATCGTTCGGATGTACTGGGTGAAATTACCAAACTGTCGCAATCGTCATTAGAAAAGGCTGAATCATTGGAACAGCTTCGCTGGATAGAGAACGGTTATCGTATCCGTGTGGGATATACCGCTGTGGAAACGATTGGCATAGATACCCCCCAAGATATGGAAAAAGCGATTGCTTTCTTGTCGGATTTGTAATTTATATTGTCAGCCTGTATACATTCGTTTCCCGCAAAATAAAACCTAATTTCCGGTATAATTTGTTGGCTGCGATGCGATCGGGGCTTGATGTCAGATTTATACTGGATACATTTAATCCCTTTATAAAATCTATTGCGAAAGAGACAAGTTTTTCTCCTGTATTTTGTCCGCATGCGTCCTTATCAACAATGACATCCTCTATCCATGCTTTTGACCCCGAAGGAGTATTCGTTACAACCACGGTAATAGACCCAACTATATGAGGGGCACATGCGATGAACAGGTAAGTGTTTTTTGTCTCTATTATTTCTTCTAAACTTTTCTTGTCCGGAATTTTATTTTTCGCTGTTAATTGAGGAATTAAAATTGAAAAGGCTTCAACTATTTCGGGTGTAATATCTTTTACTTGTTCGATCTTTATCATGGCTTTACAAAATAGAAGTCTGTCATTTCCGGATCAGCTTTATGCTGTGGTTTTTTAAGTAATCAATGAAAATTAACTACGTGCTTACTTCTTGTCATTGCGAGGATTACTTCGTAATTCGCAATGACGAAAAAGTTTGATACGACAATAATTATTTATAGAACTTAATTCTCAACAAAGATAGAAATTCGAACCAATAAGAAGCTCTGAATGCTAAGGGCAAATGCATGAAAATAGCCAAAATGTCATATTGCGCTGATTTTCAAAACATTGAAGATGTTCCTTAAATTGAAAAATAAAGAAACCACTGGATTGCTTCGTCGACTAACGTCTTCTCGCAATGACGTAAAGTATTGGTTTTGTACGTCATTGCGAGAGCTTTGCTCGAAGCAATCCAGATGAAATGGATTTCATGCGTTTGCTTTGTCTGAATGTTTTTAATTTCTTAATAAATATTTTAAACACTTGTTTAGATGAAAAGAGTTTTTTACTTTTGTTGTTAAACAACCGTTTAGAACATATGTTTAATAATGAAGATTCATCAGCTGTAAAAGCGAAGATACTAAAGGAGGCACAAGCCCTTTTTATAAAAAATGGCTATAAAGGCACCAGTGTAAGGGATATAGCTAAAGCTTCGGAAACAAATGTGGCAATGGTAAATTACTATTTTCATTCGAAGTATAATTTATTTGAGCTTATATTTGAAGAAGCTTTAGATGTTTTGACACGAAGGTTATTTGCCACTATAACATCAGACCTGCCTTTCTTTGAACTGATAGAGATGTGGATACATACCTATTACGAAATACTTTTCGAGTACCCGCAAATCGCGGCATTTATACT
The DNA here is from genome assembly GCA_031285685.1 of Tannerella sp. Classification (GTDB taxonomy): domain Bacteria; phylum Bacteroidota; class Bacteroidia; order Bacteroidales; family Tannerellaceae; genus Tannerella. The sequence goes on along the minus strand of JAITVS010000087.1, from coordinate 4,321 downwards.
GAACGAAGTAAGTTTAAATCCCGAAGGACTCACACAAAGGATAAAAAACAGGAACCCATACAGCTCTTTTAATAAGATAGAGGAACGGATAGAAGAGGAGGTAAAAAAGGGCACTATAAGAAAGACACCTGCCGCAGATTTCCTGCTGAATATATTATCGATGTGCATGTTTCCGTTTATATTCGGCAATCTTGCCATGACACTTATGGAAATTCCAAACAGCACATATACTCAACTGATAGCCGATCATGAGAAATATGTGGTTCAGTTTACTATAAATGCGTTGAAACCATCAAGTAACAAAGTTAATTAAACTCCGATGAATAATAAGCTACAATATAAAATGGGAATAGATGTGGGATCGACCACAGTCAAAATCGTTATATTAGATACTGAGTCCCTGATTATATACAAAACCTATAAAAGGCATCAGGCCAATATACAGCAGACTTTGGTGCAGGAATTACAGGAGATTGATAAACGATATGCCGCTGCCATCTTCGATATTCATATTTCAGGTTCCGCTGGTATGGGGATCGGCGAGCGAGTAGGTATTCCATTTGTGCAAGAGGTAGTTGCGGCCGTAGAGGTTGTAAAGAATTCTTATAGTGAAGCTCATACACTGATCGATTTGGGAGGCGAGGATGCCAAAATGGTTTTCTTTGCTGAAGGCAGGCATCCCGACATTCGCATGAACGGTAGTTGTGCCGGTGGTACAGGTGCTTTTATCGACCAAATGGCTAATCTGATGAATGTCTCGTTGGAAGAACTGGGTGAAAAAGCATTGGATTTTGATAAGATTTATCCTATCGCATCCCGTTGTGGTGTCTTTGCCAAAACGGATGTGCAAAATCTGATAAGCCGGAATATTCCTGTTTCGGATATTTCCGCATCCATCTTGCATGCAGTGGCATTGCAGTCGGTTACTACCTTGGCTCGTGGATGCGATATTGTTCCAAAAGTTATTTGCATCGGTGGTCCATTGACATTTATTCCGGCTCTGCGCCATGCTTTCCGAGATGTGTTGAAAATGGCTGACACCGATTTTATTGTTCCCGAAAATGGAGAATATTTTCCGGCATGGGGAGCGGCGCTTTACAAAGAGAAAAGTACAATAAGTTTTGAATTAAAAGACCTGATTGAAAAACTAACAGTATCTACATCTTCTAACCATGAGGACGCTTTGGAGCCACTGTTCAAAGATGAACTTGATTATATTGAGTGGCAAGCTAACCGTAATATAAAAGCCTTGCGGTTCAAAAAAATGGAGGACTACAAAGAGGTCGAATGCTTTCTTGGTATCGATTCGGGTTCTACGACATCCAAAGTAGTAGTGATGGACTCCGATGCGAATATCATCTACAAGTTTTACGGAAACAATGAAGGCAATCCGCTGAAAAAGGTGATGGAAGGGCTATCCCTGTTCTATGAGGAGGCCTCCGGGAAAGGGGTGAAGGTGAAATTTCTTTCATCGGCGGCAACCGGTTACGGCGAAGACTTGATGAAGTCCGCTTTTGGTCTGGACTACGGAATCGTGGAAACCATAGCCCATCTTTCAGGCGCACAGTACGCAGATCCGGATGTATCCTTTGTTCTCGATATCGGAGGCCAGGATATTAAGTCTATTTTTATCAGTAACGGCACAATCTCCAATATTGAGTTGAATGAGGCCTGTTCTGCGGGATGCGGATCTTTTTTGCAGAATTTTGCATCGACAATGAATATGGAACTTTCCGATTTTTCACGTGCGGCCTGTTTGTCCAAATACCCGAGCGATCTGGGTTCCCGTTGTACCGTCTTTATGAACTCAAAGGTAAAACAGTCGCTTCGTGAAAACGCAGGCAATGATGATATTGCCGCCGGGCTGGCTTATTCGGTTGTGAAAAACTGTTTGTTCAAAGTGCTGAAAATATCGAATTTAAATTTGCTGGGCGATCACATTGTGGTACAGGGGGGTACATTCCGTAACGATGCTGTATATCGGGCGTTGGAGGTGCTTTCGGGCAAAACGGTAAGTTCTACCGATCATCCCGAATTGATGGGCGCATTGGGCGCGGCGCTGTATAGCCGGAAATTATGGAAGAAAAGGCAAACCGAAACATCTTTTGCCGGAGAGAAAGCGTTGTTTGATATTGGTACAATTGATTCAAAAGAATTAACCTGCAAAGGCTGTACGAATATGTGTCAGGTACTCCGTTTCAGGTTTAGCAACGGAAATATCAGTTATGCGGGCAATAAGTGTGAGAAAGTATTTTTTACAAAAACCGATAGAAAAGAAGGGTATAATGCTTTCGACAGAAAGAATGAAATACTGTTTAACCGCCCTGTGAATGCGGAAAATATAGAACACGGAAAAACAATAGGTATTCCTCGTGTGCTGAATATGTTCGACAATTATCCGTTTTGGCATACTTTGTTGTCGGAATGTGGATTTAATGTGCGACTCTCTCCTGAATCTACTTTCCCTCTTTTCCAGAAAGGTATTGGAGGAGTAATGTCCGACAATATCTGCTTCCCCGCTAAATTGGTGCACGGACATATTCTAACTTTGATAGAGCAGAAGGTAGACCGCATATTTTATCCGATTGTACCGAAAGAAGAAAAAGAGTTCGGGCAATCGTCCAATTCGTTTAACTGTCCTGTGGTAAGTGGTTATCCGGATGTAATAAGAAGTTCGATAGATCCGCAAGGCAGGCACGGTGTTCCGTTTGATAAACCGGTTATTACTTTTAGTAGCGATAAGGCTTTGTCAAAAGGTTGTTTCAATTATTTATCCGGCTTGGGTGTTTCCAGATCCGTCTTTGAAAAAGCTTTTCGGAAGGCATTAGATGCGAAAAACGGGTTAAAAAAAGAATTGTACGGCTATCAGAAAAATCTTTTAGATGAAGCCATTGAAAGCGGAGAATTAATATTTATAGTGGCTGGACGTCCTTATCATACAGATCCGTTGATTCACCAAAAGGTAGGACAAATATTATCCGATCTTGGGGTAGTAGTTCTTACCGATGATGTTTTCCGAAAACCTGAAAGTCACGGCTTCGGCAAGCTGAATATCATTTCGCAATGGTCGTATCCGAACAGGGTAGTGCAGGCTGCTATGGAGGTAGCTAAACTTCCACAGAATGTACAGTTAATACAGCTTAACTCTTTTGGTTGCGGTCCCGATTCGTTCTTTATGGACGAAACACGTGATATATTAAAAGCTGTGGGTAAAAATATAACGGTTCTTCGTATCGATGAAATTGCCAGTCCGGGTTCGATCCGCCTTCGCCTGCGTTCGTTAGTCGAGTCTTTAAAGGCTGTTAAGGTTTCCGAAGTAAATACTTCCCAATATACAGGCTACTCGGTTCCATACAAAAAAGCGAAAGATGAACACAAGACAATTCTCATTCCTTGGCTCAGTGATTTTATTTCGCCATTCGCTCCTGCATTGGGCGAATTGCTCGGATTGAAAGTCGAGAATCTGCCTAAGTCGAACAAAGCGTCCGCCGATTTGGGACTGATGTATGGGAATAACGAGGTGTGTTACCCTTCTACACTTATTCTTGGCGATATTATAAATGTTTTGCAATCGGGTAATTATGATGTGAAAGACGTTGTGCTGGCTATAACTCAGACAGGAGGTCAGTGCCGTGCGACTAACTATATCGCGCAAATCAAGTCCGGATTGCAAAATGCCGGATTCAACGATATACCCGTGATAGCATTGACTTCGGGAGATACCTATCAAAACGGGGAGAGTGAGTTTACCTTGGAATGGAAGAAAATCGCCAAGATAGCTGTGCCTTTAGTCCTTTACGGTGACGGTTTACAGCAAATGCATAGCGCGGTATCTGTACGGGAAAAGAAAGCCGGAGCATCGCGAAATATATTTGACTTTTACATAGAAAGAGCCATAGATGCTGTGCGGGCAAATAATCCGAAGACACTGTATCGTTTGTTGAAAGAGGCAGTTGAAGACTTTAACAATGTGCCGATCTATGACAGGGTATTTTCTAAAGTAGGGCTTATCGGGGAAATATTTGTGAAATATAATAACTATGCGCAAGCGAATATATCAGAATGGTTGCGTTCGAAGAACGTGGAGGTTTCCACACCTCCGTTACTTGATTTTCTGATACAGTTTTTTGTAAATAGCAAAGTGAATGTCGAAAATGGATTGGATGAGGAAACAATATTTTCTAAAACGCTAAAACCTCTCATTTGGTGGTACATAAACAGTAAGGTGAAGAAGACGGAAAAGATACTCGGTAAATTTAAATTCTATGAGCCGTCCGAATCTATATATGCTAAAGCAGAAGCGGCATCGGAAGTCTTGAGC
>JAITVS010000412.1 GCA_031285685.1 Tannerella sp. | reverse complement strand
CATTGCTGCAATCTTCATTTGTGCCTTCAAAGTTGCATTTGTCGGAGGTTTTTTGAGACCACCGATATTTCCATAATAATACTGGTGTGCTGCCCTATGTATCGTGGCAAAATACGTTTGTGTTTGTCCTGTAATACATGGTGTCCATGTCCCTTTCTGCTTTGGGCCATCATACCATGCCTGCAGCAAAACTCCGTTTCTGATGCTATATTCATACCTATCCCACTTCACAGCATAATTCACTTGATAAATAAAATTACCCATCGAAAACTCTCCGTTACTGTTCGAAATACCTGAAGCCACATGCGTAGTCCATCTTGCATGTACATTAGCTCCCTCCAATGGTATTGTTCCCAAAACATTGTCCTGTACAGTTACACGTCCAGATGGTTTCCATCTCTTAGGCTTGAATAGTCCTTTTGTTTGGATACCATTCGGTTGCTCAATATTTCCGGTCAATTTGTACGATTCGTACAGCAACTCATCGTAAAACCCGTCAGCGACAGATGCACGTTTAAGCGACGTTTCAGAGTCCGATTCGTCTTCATTCGGTATGAATACCTCATAGAGGAGTTCATGCTTTACATTTGGTATTTGCCAGTCAATCGGCACTACACAATATTGCCATGTAATAGCGTTATCGGGCAATTCGGGGTCATGGTAATAACTTCCAGAAACTGCAATCTCGAAATTCAACGGAAAATCGAACAACAGCAAAGTAGTGTCCCTTTTGAGCAAATCCCATTCGGTTTCATCCTTGGGCAGAAATCTAAGGTATTTTTTATTAGGACACACTTCATTTACAGGCACATTGCCACCAGCCGATTTAAGGCTCGAATACGCCTTCCTTATATTATGAATCGCATAGGGGTCATCTATTTTATCCCCTAATACAATCATATCGCCACTACTGATACTTATTGGCGGGTCTATTGACGGAACAGGTAAAGGTTCTTCGTTTTCCTTGCAGGAAGAAACGATTACACATACTGAAGCCACGAATATGGCCATCTTACGAAATAATTTATTCATACACATATTTTTTAAATTGTTTAACATTTGTCAAATCATTTTGACGGCGCAAAAGTATATAGACAAAAAACGATACCAAAATAAAAGATTACGAGTATTTGCGGACAAAAGGCTTATTTTTACGAAAAACAGCGAATGCATATATGTTTATTCTGTAAAAATCGCAAAAAGCAATAAATTGCAAAATCAGTGATTGTTTTCAGCAATTATTGATAATTATTTTATGGCAGTTAATTACTTTTCGCTGAAATTAATTTGTAGTTATTTTGTTCACCAGGAGTTGGATTTTCTCTTTTTCCGAATTAAAAAAATGAAATCTTTCCTTGAAAGCCGTGTTTCCACTGATCAGTATGGACTTTGCCTTCAAACTGTCGATCCACTTTAACGTTTCGGAACATAAAAATTCATTGCCGGAGGTGATTCTGTTGATGGCATACAGTTTCATGGTACAAGTCCACTCCTCGCCATTTCGGGTCATCATAAAGTCATTTTCTACATTCGTGGAACAGGCATACATCGAAAAGGGTGTTTTGGTTACACTCCCCTTATATCCGTCGATGGCCAGCTGTTTCACCGCATCCAGCATGTTCGCAAGCTGGTCGGCAAGAAGCAGCGCCGTATCCCTGTCGCCAAAAGCGCCGGTGTCAGAGTAGTATTCCAGCAGTCTGACGGTGGTATCCACTGTTTGCCCTGTCCATACCTCCGTTGAAGGAATGTGCAGGTAATTGAGATAAATTTTTTCGTATAACGACTTGATGGTGTTACCATCCGAACCGTTGTAAAAATCACTGAACGATTCGGCGTTGCAGGTAACTGTGCGGTGCCACGCATATATCCTGAAAATGGCCAGTTCGTGATATTTCAGAAAATGATAAAACGGAATGTCCTGTGCTGCAAAAAGAAGTTCTTTTTCAGACGCAGAAGCAAGCACATCAAATCTTTCCGACAGTTGCGACATATATTTTATATAGCTGTCCGCGTCCGAAACCGGATAAAATTGAAACAGAACATTTTGTTTTGTATTGAAGTTCAGAAACTCGTCAATAGATACATGATATTTATTGCTGATTTTTTCGAGTTCCGGAAAGGATAAAGGTTTATCTCCTCTGATACGGCGATAGGCAGAATCGGATTTGCCACCTAACAAATCTGCGATAGCATCTGACAAGTTAACTGATTTGGGAAGCTTGGACTTAATCGCTTCAAATAAACGCTTTTGACTGTTCATGTCGTTACGGATTGGATTGAAAATCCGCAAAGATAAGCATTATTCTCATGTTCGGACGTTCAAAGTCCATAACGCTCGTATCCAGATGGATACCCCAGCACCTTGAATATTTCCAGCACATGCGCCTTGCACTGTCGTTTGTTGCTGCTCCAGCCCATTATGGTAAGTTTTGTGTACAAAGTGCTATTCCGGCGCAATTCCCTGCGAAAGGTATTATAACTTGTGTCCATCATGACGGACAGTTCTTTTTCCGAGTAGTATATCCGCAAAATTTTCGGTTCGATTTCAAATGGTTTTATTCGGTTCTAAAAAATCAGTATTAGTCGACGGTTATTTGTAATTCAGGCTCCTCAAAATCAAAACTTTTCGCGTATATCCTTGACCACAGTGGGCAATTTGCAGTAAAAACCGGTAAAAGTTGCACATTAACAGTATCCGTGTGGGTGATGATTT
>JAITVS010000296.1 GCA_031285685.1 Tannerella sp. | reverse complement strand
TTTGCTTAACAGGTTTGACACAACTGTCTCAAGTTGGAAAGCGTTTAACTATATTGCATTTATGGTAATTCTTCTCAACAAAATAAATAAAAATGAAAAGTCAAGATGACTTCATAATATAAAACCACTGATTATTACCGGTTTTGCAAATTTTAAGATAGCGAGAACCAAAACAATACCGCAAATAACAAACATACAAATCTACAACTCAATATCATCAGTATATGATTATAATTTGCGGTAAAGATAATAATTATTCGTAACGAATAGCTTCTATTGGATCTAACTGTGCTGCTTTCTTCGCCGGATACCATCCAAAGAAAACTCCTGTTATCGTACATACGGCAAATGAGAGGAATACGCTCCATGGTTGGATATATATAGGGAAACGTGCGATCATATTTACAGCCAACGCTGCCCCAACTCCAAATATCACCCCGATCAAGCCACCGGTAACACTGATCAGAATAGACTCTATAAGAAACTGTGCCAGAATATCCATTCCTTTCGCTCCGATACTCATCCGTAAACCGATTTCACGCGTACGCTCCGTAACGGAAACATACATAATATTCATGATACCAATTCCCCCTACGAGCAGTGAAATACCGGCCACAGCCGCAAGTAAAACCGTCATCAAATCCGTTGTCGTCGTCATCATCGAACTCAACTCCTGCATCGAACGAATTGTAAAATCATCATTATCGGTCGGTTTTAACTTGTGATTGCGGCGCAGTATTTCTGATATCTCATCAATTGCCTGATCCGTATATTCTTCTTTTAGCGCCGAAGCATTAATTCCCTGTATATGAGTAATAGCAAGAACCCGTTTCTGAATAGTCGTATACGGAGCCAACACAACATCGTCCTGATCCATACCCATGCTATTATATCCTTTACTGGTCAGAACACCGATGATCCGGAATGGGATCTTATTAAAACGGATGACTTTTCCAACCGGGCTTTCTCCGTTTGTAAATAACTCATCCACAACTGTTTTTCCCACAATACAGACCTTTGCAGCAGAAGCGATATCCTGTTCGGTAAACATATCACCATCATCGATACTGTAACGGCGTATTTCCAGATAATCCTGATTCACCCCATAAATCGTACTTGGCTTATTATTAGCTCCGTAGATAAGCTGCCCACTACTATTCACGGTCGGCGAAACCGCAGAAAGAAACCTCGTCTCGTCAGCAATACTCTTATAATCGGTAAGTTTCAGCGTCTCCATGGCCGACGCACTTTGCCGGACACCTCCACGCGTATCGGCGCCAGGCTGTATCATAATCATGTTAGAGCCCATTTCGCTGATTTGGGATTGTATGCTTTTTTTCGACCCCTGTCCGATAGCAAGCATCGTGATTACCGAAGCAACGCCGATAATAATCCCAAGCATTGTCAGAAAACCACGCATTTTATTATTTGCCAATGCCTTGAGCGCAATTTTTATCAAATTCGTTATGTTCATTTTCTTCCTTTATTAATCGTCATTTTTCGGTAACTTAGCCAGCGCTTCCGCTGCCGAGAGAATATTGTCGTTTGACACATCACTCACCACACGCCCGTCTTTCAGCAATATGTTCCGGCTGCTATACTGGGCAATTTCCGGATTATGCGTCACAAAAATAATGGTTCTTCCTTCTGCGTGAAGACGTTGGAACAGTACCAATATGTCATAACTTGTCCGGGTATCCAGATTACCTGTTGCCTCATCAGCCAGAATTACTGCAGGATCATTCACCAACGCCCTGGCAATTGCTACACGCTGCATCTGTCCTCCCGACATCTGATTACTCTTATGGCTCAGACGGTCACCGAGTCCCACGGCAATAAGCGATTCAATCGCCTTTTCTCTTCTTGCGGCCGCACTATAGGAGGGATTATACATCAGTGGAAGCTCCACATTTTCAATAGCAGTTGTTTTCGGCAACAAGTTGTAACTCTGAAAAACAAATCCAATCTTTCGGTTACGAAGGGTGGCACGCGCATTTTTTCCCATAGTCCGTACTGAAACGCCATCCAGATAATACTCGCCACGAGTAGGCGTATCAAGACAACCAAGCGTGTTCAGCAATGTACTCTTTCCGGAACCGGATGTCCCCATAATGGTCACAAATTCCCCTTCGTAAATTGTAAAAGACACGCCGCGCAACGCGTGAACAGTTTCATCTCCAACAATAAAATCACGGGTAATATCTTCAAGTTTTATAATTTCCTTCATAATCTTTTTTTTTCACAAAATATGATAAGACACTGACATACAAAATGTCAGGTTCCGGTACTGTTTATTTCTTACCGTTCCGGTTTCCCCCCGGAGGACCCGGCATGAAAGGACTTCTTTCCGCAGAGCCATTTGATGCAGCAACAGGATCAGAAGACAATTCCAGGACAATTTCTTCCCCGTCGCTCAGTCCATCGATAACTTCAATCACATTCAGGCTGGATGTTCCGACCGTTATGGTTTTCGGAACGAGGCTGTTTCCGTTTCTCTGCCATACAATCCGTTTGCCTGCCGGTGCTTCTATCAACGGATTTTCTACCGTAATATGCATAGAACTCATAATTTCTTCATCCGGAACAAAACGAAGCGCTTTACTTGCAACCGTCAGAACATTCGGACGTTCCAACGTATAAATCGTAACGTTTGCCGTCAGGCCCGGCTTTAACTTTAAGTCCGGATTATAGGCACTGATTACCACTTCATAAGTGACTACATTCGATGTGGTAGTCGCTTCTAAACGGACCTGCGTCACTTTACCTTCAAACACATCTTCGGGATAAGCATCAACCTGAAATTTCACATTTTGCCCTTCTTCTACCTGTCCTATATCCGCTTCATCCACATCAGCTATCACGCGCATCTGCGTCAAGTCATTAGCTATCGTAAAAAGTGTCGGGGTACTAAATCCTGCAGCGACAGTTTGTCCTTCCTCAACCGCACGGTTTATCACAACACCGTCTATCGGGCTTGTAATAATGGCATATTCCAGATTCCGGCGTACTTTCGTCATATCCGACTTAGCACGATCATAGTTACTTTTAGCAGTTTCATTGTTGTAAGTAGCCGTTTCAAAATCCGTATTACTTATTAACTGTTTATCATGAAGCACTTTACTCCGTGCATAATTACTTTGTTGATATTCAAAATCCGCTTTACTGCTTGCCAGTTGCGCATTCTGAGACACCAGTTCCGCCTGCAAATTAACCTTGTCCATTTCGGCAAGCAACTGGCCTTTCGTCACCTCACTGTTAAAATCCACATATATTTTATCGATTATACCCGATACCTGTGTTCCAACTTCCACTTTCACCACCGGCTCCACAGTACCTGTTGCCGTTACTGAATTTTCAATTGAACTACGGCCGGCTTTTGTCATAACAAGATGCATGTTCCCTTTCTTTGATTTGCCGCTGAACAGGAAGTATCCTAACACAACAACAAGGATGCAAACGACTCCGATAATTATTTTTTTTCTACTCATGATATATTTATTTTTATTGTTCTCTATATTTTGATTCATCAAATCTCATCTATCGGTTTGTTTTGATAGATATTCAATAGCTGTATACTCATCACTGCCATATATTTAGCCTGAAGTAACTCCTGTTGTGCATTCAGGAAGTCATTTTTAGCCGTAAGAAGTTCCAGTGTATTTTTCATCCCCAGTGAAAACTGTTCATCTATCAGACTGTACGATTCCTCCGCATATTTAACCTGTTCTACCGCAGCCAGATACTGATTTTGTGCAGACGTGGCATCCAGATAAACACCTTCGACTGTTTTCAGCAATTGCTTTTGTGCATTAATCAGTTCAAGTTCGCTTGTAATCGATGCCAGCCGTGCTTTATTGACGGCCGTTTTATTTTCACGATTACTATAGATAGGAACACTTAGTGTCAAACCGATATTTTCATTAAAACGGTTCCAGACCTGATCTCCAAAGTTAATATCCGTACCGGAAACATGTCCCGTACCGATTGCCGCATTCATCGAAAGAGAAGGGAGATATCCGGCACGTGCCTTTTTTATATCCAGTTCTGCCACGCTTATGCTCAATTCGCTACTCTTAATTTCCGGCATTACTGATAAAGCCGTACTATAAATAGTTTCTTTATCCGGCAAAAGCAACATGATATCACTTTCCGACAAATCCGGCATTTCAATCTTTATTTCTTCGGTAATATCGAATTCCAGTAATTGCTTCAATTGTAACAAATAATTATCAAGATTTGTTTGAGAAGTTACCAAGCGGTATTTATCCGAACTATACTGACTTTCCAGTTGTGCAAGATCTACCCTGGATATCGAACCTGCTTTCAATAACTCTTCCCCCCTGTCACGTTGCGCTTTTGAAACATCTACCGTGTTTTCATTCGTGCGTACAGATTCCATCGCATATAAAACCTGCATATATGCCTGTATGATAGAAAGGCGTATATCATTCTCACTTTGCTGAACAGACAATTCGTTTACATCTTGTTGTATCTGATTTTGCTTAATATTGTAAGAACGACGACCTCCGTCAAACAGATTCCAATTTGCACTTATATTATAACTTCCGCTATAAGAGTTATTTGTTGTAGCATCCGATGACGGATAATTCGTGAAATTTTGCGAAGTTCCCGCAGAAAGGGATGGAAACAACTGCGCTTTAGATTGTAGTAAGTCCTCATTACCCGAAAGCTGATTCACCTTACTTTTCTTCACCTGTATATTATGCTCAAGCGCATAATCAATACAATCATGCAGTGTCCATAAGTTTACATCATTCTGAGCGTTCACAGCAATAGTGATAACCATAAAAAATAAAATTGACTTTATTCGTTCCATCTCTTTTCCGTATTTTTTTTACAAAACTACAAACGGCCGCTATCCAAGTACAACTATAATAGACCGGTATTTTTCAAACATAGACAAAATGAAACTTTTTGTCGACGAATTTGTCCACAGAATTCCAATATTTAAACTAAAGACATATTTTCCGGTTCAACGCTTGCTTCTTTAAAGAAAATACACGTTATTTGCATTTTTTAAACAATAAAATAAACGTGGAATGATAATTGTGGGAAATCGTGAAGTTCAGCTTCAATCTAAAAACTTCGAGGAAGGATTTTGTACTAATTGTGGACAAAAGGGCTCTATTTGTTCCGCAGTATTTTCTAAGTATGCCCATGTGATGTGGGTACCGTTTTTTCCATATTCCAAAAGAAAGGTCATATGGTGCAATAATTGCGGCAAAGAATTATCCATCAATGAAATATCCTCCGTTTTACAGCCGAAAATAAATGAATTTTACCGCAAGCAGAGAACACCGCTCTGGCAATGGCTGGGGCTGCTCCTTATTTGCGCATCTTTAGCCACCGGCATCGCAGCAAAAATAAAAGAAAACAAAGACACTAAAGTTTATATTGAATTTCCGGAAGTAAACGATGTTTATTGTATTAAATATGACGAAGGCTACTCTCTGATGTATATAGCAGAAATCCAGGATGATTCGATATTCTTTATAACAAGTGATTATACGATCCTCAGATATTCCAGTGTCAAAAAATTACACCAGCCGGAATTATACGAATCTGATTCTTACTACAGTTTCAGCAAAGATGAATTAAATGAACTCTTTTACGAAGACAAGTTCATAAAAACAATATGGCGAAATCTTCCCTATAGCAATAAAAAGGATCTAAAGTTAAGAGATGTTGACATTAAGGAAAACTCACTGTATACAAGTGAGGAGGTACCCTTTGATGAAGGTGATGAAGAATATGAGGATGAATACGAAGAAGAAGAAAATAATGATAATACAGAAGATGACGATCTCCAGGTATCAGACTGACAATTCTTAATCACAAATGATTTATGGAAAAACCATAAAGAATAGCATCTATTGAACAAAAATCGTTATTCGAACCTGTAATTCTACTTGTATGATATTTATTAGCGGCAGTTCATCCAGTCTCATAAAATCGGAAACATCTTATCATACTACCTGTCCGTTTTGCGGGCACACGGGAGATGTTGTATTTTATGTAAGAGGAAAATATTTTTATTTTATGTTCATCCCATGCTTTCCAAACGGAAGAGATTTATATATGCATTGTACCAAATGCAATTCATCCCTGGAATATTCGGAAATGTCTCAGGAATTAAAAAGTGAGATTTTTGAATTCAGTAATAAACAACGGAGATCATTATTTCACTATACAGGCTTACTCCTTTTTCTGTTTACAATTATCTCTTTTATTCTTCTGGTGCGTCATTCAGACTCTCAACAAGCCGATTATATCAAAAATCCTCAAATCAATGATCTCTACAATATTTCAATAGAATCTGACGGATATTACTCTATTATGCGTATAGAAAACATAAGCGGAGATTCTGTCTATTTTTCTGTCAATAAATATTCGGTCAGGCAAACATTTAAATTAGACAAAATCAATATCAACGAAAACTATGACGTGTCAAACTTACGGCCCGTTGCAATAAAAGATCTTGATTTAAAAGAGGTTGACGAAATTTCCCTTTATTCCATAAAAAGACCCGACGATAAAAAAAGGCAAACACAAACCCGATGAGACAATTGCACGGAAAGTATGACTTATGATTAAAGTTTAACAAAATCCGATTCCTGAAAACGGCTTACCTCCGTATTCCAACGTTCGTCAACAAACCGGCAATGCTCCGGATGAGCTGTATAAGCATCAAACTCCGTCTGATTGTTAAATGTCATCAAAAAACCATATTGATAATCATTCTTATGGCTACATTGCTTATATGCCTGAAAATTATGCACTCCGGGTACAGCGGTCAATATTCTGCGCGCATCGGTCATGAACTGATCCGCTTCAGGTGAACCTACAGGATGTTTCAAATCAAATATGACAGTATGCAAGATCTCTCCGGTCTTCAATCCGGTCGAAGAACCACAGCTACCCAGCATACCTGTAGCTGTAACGGCCAACGCCGCAACTCCGGCATGATAAAAAAAGTGTCTCCTCTCCATCGTAAAAAAAGTATATCAATATATTTCTTTTGCTATTCTGCAAACACTATCCGTAGCCATCAACGTATAAAAATGGATACTTGGAACTCCGTGTAGTATAAGATCTTTACATTGTTCAATACACCACTCTACGCCAATTTCTTTTGCTTCATCGTCCGTTTTACATTTACGCAACTCCGCGGCAAGCACTTCCGGTATTTCCGAACGGAATATCTCAGGTAAGACCGTCAGTTGGTTCATGAATACGATAGGCTTAACTCCCGGAATAATCGGAACGGTAACACCTTCCGCACGCATTCTTTCCACAAAAGCATAATATTTGGAATTATCAAAAAACATCTGAGTGACCAGATAATCGGCTCCATTTTTTACTTTCTCTATCGCATAACAGATATCTGATTCCATATTAGGCGCATCTTCATGTTTTTCCGGATAACAAGCCATTCCATAAGAAAACGGAGTATCGATTCCTTCAAAAACAGAGCCATCCAGCGCTATTCCTTTATTAAAATTATTAACCTGCTTTTGCAAATCGGTAGCATAATTGTGATATAAAGATTTATCTGCGTCTCCCGGGAGTTTTTTTTCATCACCACGCAATAACAACAGGTCATATACTCCTAAAAAGTTAAGATCAATCAACGCATATTCAGTCTCTTCTTTTGTAAAACCTTTACATATTACATGCGGTACGGCGGTAATTCCATATTTATTTTGTATGGCCGAAGCAATCGCTACAGAACCCGGACGGCGACGGATGTTTACTCTTCGTATCGTACCATCCGGCTCTTCCCGGTCAATATATTCGCTATGATGTGAAGTTATATTAATATATTTAGGATTAAACTCTATCAGTTTATCTATTATATTATATATTCTGTTGATATTATTTCCTTTAAGCGGTGGTAGTATTTCAAAAGAAAACGCAGTTGTCTTGCTCTCCTTTATATGATCAATAACCTTTTTCATTCCATTACTGTTTTATCAAATTATTACATGAACGAATTTCCAGCTTATTACTTCCTTATAATTTAAAGCCATATCCTAAGAAATTGCCATGCAAAGGTACAAAAAACAATCAATATGTAGCATCGTATCAAAAAAACTCTTAAATTTGTAGGTCTGAAAAAAATCGCAAAATAATATATAATACTACTAAGATATGGAAAATATTAAATGGTCTGAACTGCCTTTCGGTTATATGAAAACCGATTATAACGTAAGATGTTGCTATAAAGACGGTAAATGGGGAGAACTGGAAGTTTCTTCTTCCGAAATTTTAAATATACATATTGCTGCAACATGTCTCCATTACGGACAAGAAGCATTCGAAGGTCTGAAGGCGTTTCGCGGAAAAGACGGAAAAATACGCGTTTTCCGCATGGATGAAAATGCCAAACGTCTTCAGTCATCAAGTCGCGGCATCATGATGGCGGAATTTCCCATTGAAAAATTTGAAGAAGTTGTACGTAAAGTGGTCTTACTTAACCAACGCTTCATTCCTCCTTATGAAAGTGGTTCTTCATTATATATACGCCCTCTTTTAATCGGAACGGGAGCACAAGTCGGAGTAAAGCCGGCAAGCGAATATATGTTTGTCATCTTCGTTACTCCGGTAGGCCCCTATTTCAAAGAAGGGTTCAAACCGGCCAAAGTATGTATCATGCGTGATTATGACCGGGCTGCTCCCAAAGGTACCGGAACAATTAAAGTTGGCGGCAATTATGCGGCAAGCCTTGTTGCCGGACAAAAAGCCCAGGCCGGAGGTTACGCAGCAGTTCTTTACTTAGATCCTAAAGAAAAAAAATACATTGACGAATGTGGCCCTGCAAACTTCTTCGGGATTAAAGGAAATACATACATCACACCGGCCTCAGATTCTATTCTACCTTCCATAACAAATAAAAGCCTGATAGAATTAGCTGAGACAATGGGCATGACTGTCGAACGTCGTCCCGTACCATTGGAAGAATTAGAAACATTCGAAGAAGCGGCTGAATGCGGGACAGCAGCTGTCGTTACTCCGATATCACAAATAGATGACTTTGATAATAACAAACAATACATTTTCGCGAAAGACGGTAAAGCCGGTCCTGTTTGCGAAAAACTATACAATAAACTACGCGCCATTCAGTATGGAGATGAACCTGATGCATTTGGATGGACAACAATTATTGAGTAAAAAATCAATAAAGGAATTACATGGTCGTGAGAAACACGATCATGTAATTTTTAGGGATATCCGCATTAGATATAAATCATTTTCTTTGTCATACCACCATCCACAACAAGATTCTGTCCTGTAATAAAGCTTGCTTTTTCACTTAACAGAAATGATACTGCCTCAGCTATATCAGCTACATACCCCACCCTGCCTGCAAGATGCTGAGAGTGGTCTGATATAGATAAACCGTCATAATTATTAACCTCTATCCAGCCTGGGCTGATACAGTTTACACGTGTTCTCGGAGATAAGCTTACAGCCAAAGCATGAGTCAAAGCGACAATACCGCCTTTACTGGCAGCATAAGCCTCACTATCCGGCTCAGACATAAGTGCCCTCGTTGATGCAATGTTTACAATAGCTGAATTCTCCGACAAAAACGGCTTAATGTATTTTATCAAATAAAATATACTGCTTAAATTAACAGATAATACCCGATTCCACATCTCTACAGGCATCGTATCAATAGACTTGAAACAACCGACACCGGCATTGTTTACTATATAATCAACAGAGGAGTACCTCTCAGATATTTCCCTGACGACAGACTCTACTTGTTCAGGTATACCTATGTCACATAAAAAAGGCATCATACTCCCATTATTTTCCTGCTCTAACTCTTTCATGTGAATCTCATTGGCCTCCAAAACAATAACATGACATCCTTCATCTATAAGTTTGAATACAATACCTTTTCCAATGCCATGTCCCCCACCTGTAACAATTGCTGTTTTCATGATAATCATTTTTCCTAATTGAAACAAAGATATATATAATTTTAATTTACAATACGATATATACTTTTTTTTCACAAATCATCAAAATAAATCAATAGAATTGTAACTTTTCTCGAAAATGTTCGTCATATTTACATAAAGATTTAACAACACAACTAAATTATACAAATATGAAAAAGACAGCGCTAATTTTTATGATGATTTGCAGTACAGTAATTTGCATGACTGCCTGCGGGAATGTTATCACGAACGGTATTAATGGTAAAAATCTGAAGGGAAACGGTGTTTTCAAAGAAAAAGAACGTGGAAAAATGGATTTCAACGCTATTAACACAAGGGGTTCCATTGATGTAATAATCGCGGATGTAGCAGATGCTCCGATTAAAGTCTCCGGAGATGAAAACCTCATCGATTCGATAGAAACTTATGTAAAAGACGGCGTCTTAAATGTACATTTCAAAAGCGGATACGGATACTCTTCCAAATCAGGATTGAAAGTAACAGTACCTAATAACGGACGTATTAATAAAATTATGGCTTCCGGCTCATCTGATGTTATTACTGAAGGATGCATCGTTTCCGATAACATGTCCATCTCCTGCAAAGGCAGTTCTGATTTCAAGGGAAACATAAAAGCAGAAAAGTGCGAACTTAATTTTAACGGAAGTTCCGATTTCAAAGGAAGTGTAGAGGCTGTAACATGCAACGTAAAATGCTCCGGCAGTTCTGATTGTATCATCAACGGAAAAGCGGATATATGTGATATTTCCATGGCTGGAAGCAGCGACTTTAAAGGATATGATTTTATTGTAGCAAAATTGAATTGTAACACATCCGGCTCTTCCGATATACAGGTGACATGCAATGAGGAATTAAGCGTGAAAGCCAGCGGTTCGTCCGATGTTCACTACAAAGGAACAGCAACCGTGACAAACAAACACCTCTCCGGTTCGTCTGACTTAGTTCACAAATAAAAAAGGCGGATTAAGAAGGAATCAAACCCGGCGGAAAACGAAAAGATCCGGCTCGTTTTTCGTCGGGTTTATATATATTCAAAACAAATGCCAACACAAAATAAGCAACAAGACCGACAAGGCGGCAAACAACATCCAATAATGCCGTAAACGAAAATATAAAAGAATAAAAGCCAGGCACACATATGAAAGTACAAGTGTAAAGAAGTCGAAACGAACTGACAATGTTGCACCGGGTATTGATGCAAAACGATCAACAACCCACATCAGACAGCGGGTCATCATTTCGATTACCATACGCAGGGTATCCATACCCGGCAACCAAACCGGCATAATCATCCAAAGCAGAGTTGCAGGAATAAGAACGGTTGCCAAAAGAGATAAAAATAGATTTGTAAATAAAAACACCATCGAACTCTGGCCGAAATAGAAGAAACACAGAAAACTGGTGCCGGTCTGTGCAGCAATAGTCACGGTTAACACATTCCAGGGAGTAGCAATAATAGGATTTCGTATTTCAATCAATCCACTTAAACGGGGCTGGAGATATAAAATAAAAAAAACAGCGGTAAAACTTAGCTGAAAACCAACATCAAATAAATAAAAGGGATTATATACAAGCATGCAAAACGCAGCCCCCGCCAGCGTGTTATATTTATCCGGATCACGTTTCAATACTCTGCCGGTCATATAAATCGTTAACATAACGGCAGCACGAACTGCAGCAGTAGTCAGTCCGGAGATATAAGTAAACACCCAGACACAAAGCATCGTCACAATATATTTCATCCAATGTGCAACAACCCCTTTTCGGGGAAATAATGACAATGTGGCATTAATAAAAGCACAAACAATTCCGACATGGAAACCGCTCACTGCCAGAAGATGGGATACCCCCGTAACAGAAAACTGATTACGCAGTTCCCATGTCATTGCCTTTCTGTAATTTACCGTGATTGTAGCCAATACGGATTTATCCGCATCCGGCAATTGTAATAAACCCAATTTTTCAACCATTCGTGACTGCATCTCATGAGCCTTACGTAACAGAAATCCCGGTTCTAACGGACTAATTAAACGTTGCTCGGTCAAATTCGTCATCTGTATAGCAAGAAAAACCATGATACATGCAAATACAACACCCCAAACCCAGCGATTATGATATAAAAGCATTTCGTCATTCTGTCTATGCAAAAAAAACGACAAAACTAAGATTACTATAATTATTAAAAGAAAAACAAGCGAGGCCGCCTGTAACGGAAAACATATTTGCAAAAGTATCCCGACTATCCAAAAAAAGAGCGGCCTTAATAAAGGCCGCTTCTGTATTTCATGTAGGATCGACCCCGTGGTATACATCAAGGACTTATCATTTTCAAATCTTTTATTGTTTTAATCGGATCCTGGGCTTTGAATACAAAACTACCCGCAACAAGAACATCCGCACCCGCTTCAATCAAACGTTTTCCTGTCTCAAGATTAACCCCTCCGTCAACTTCAATAAGAGTATGAAGTCCCTTCGACAAGATCAGCTGCTTCAGCCTGGCCGTTTTTTCTACCGAGTGTTCTATAAATTTCTGAGCGCCAAATCCCGGATTTACCGACATAAGTAAAACCATATCAACATCAGCAATTATATCCTCAAGCAATTCTACCGGAGTATGCGGATTCAAAGTAACACCGGCTTTCATTCCTGCATCCTTTATCGCATGTATTGTCCGATGTAAATGAGTACAGGCTTCATAATGAACATTCATCAAATAAGCTCCCGCATCAGCCACTTCCTTTATAAATTTCTGAGGTTCGACGATCATCAGATGAACATCCAAGGGCTTTTCACTTATTGTATGAACAGCCTCTATCACAGGAAAACCGAATGATAGATTCGGCACAAACACACCATCCATTACATCAAGATGCAACCAATCCGCTTCACTTGCGTTCACCATTTCTACTTCCTGCTGTAAACGCAAAAAATCTGCAGATAAAAGCGAAGGAGCTACTTTATGACTTTCCATTTCAACATACTCATTTTTATTTCTACAAATATACAAGTTTATTGTAAAATATTGCCATGTTTATCAAAATTTTGATGCTAAAGAAAACCAAATCGAAACTTTTTCCTCCGGTATAAATCCTGTGGAAACAGTTGAATGAGTACAATATTCGGATCGGAATCGGAAACACTCCTATTAGGGTGAATTATTTCTCCATGAACAAACGCCTTGCCGGGTTCCCTGGATAACCAAAAATCAAAAAAATCATCACTCTCCGACTCTGGAATCATTTGAGGTATGACCAACAAAGAGGCAAATTCTCCGGATGGTAAGCTGACTTCTTTCGACCATTCCTTATCTACTGTTGAAAAAATAACATAACCGGTAGAATCTTTGTATGATATCAGGCATCTATATGCCTTCTCCGTATAATTGACGACACGATAAGTAATACACCCCAGCTTCTCTTCATCATTTGAACAAGTGAGCATCATCATTGATAGTACGTACGTTGTAATAATTCTATACATAATGAAAAACAAATTATTTATGATGCAAAAAAAACTATTAAAATAATATCCACCTAATTTTTCTTACTTAATTTTCACTCTATTTTTCTGATTCCTACTCATTTTTTTCTGACAGAACACTCTGGTTTAAACTTTTCATCGTATATTTGTTCCTTTATAACAGATTTTTCAAATTACCAAAGGATATACTATATATGGGAACAGATGTTTTGGAACGTATTAAAATACACCACGGACACAATATCAGACGATTGAGAAACGAGAAAAAAATAAGCCAGAAGGATATGGCTGAAAAGGTTTTTTTCTCACAACAGACCGTATCGAGGTATGAGTCTACAAGAGTAATAGAAAACAGTATTCTTGAACGATTTGCCAAGGCGCTGGAAGTTCCGGTTGATATGATTAAAACTTTAGAGGAGGATAATAACATAAATTTGTATATCGAGAACAATACAATAGCAAAAGGTGGCAACCTAAATGCATTCGGAGAGATCGACAATGAAAATATTTTCTACCCTCTTGAAAAAATAATGGAACTCTGTAATGAAAAGACGGAACTTTACGAACGCATGCTCGCATTGGAAAAGGAAAAAATTTCAATGCTTGAACAGATACTGAAAGAAAAGAACATCAAATCCGGTAAGGGCAAATAGAGCCATACCCCAATAAAAAAAGGAGCATTTCTGCTCCTCTTTTTTCAGATTAGTTGACCAAAGATTTTCTTACTTTTTGTTTCTGCTCCGGTTCAAATTCATAAATCCGTGCAAACTGACGAATAATCATCAATGTTTCGGCACGCGGACCGGAAATTTCTTTCTTCATTTTATTCTTCTCAGAAACCGAAACTACAGGTGTAACATGCGTCATAGGCAATATTGTTTTTATATGTTTGTAATATACAAACGCCCCGGACGACATATTATTGCGCAGATAGCATATATTTTTCAAAAAATCAGGATAGCGATAACTCTATGTGATTTTCATCAGCCATACGACGCATATTCAGAATAGCATAACGCATACGTCCTAATGCTGTATTTATACTGATCCCTGTAATATCCGCGATTTCTTTAAAGCTCATATCCTGGTAATAACGCATTTCGAGAACCTCACGCTGATTATCCGGAAGATGCTTCACCAGCTTCTTAATATCCGAGAATACCTGCTCCTGAACCATATTATCCTCTACATTCGTATCGCATAGCTTCATATCGTTCAGAAGGTCTACTTCCACTTCATCATTGGAGATCGTATTCTCATTACGCTCCTGACGGAAATTATCAATAATAAGATTATGAGCTATACGGGTGATCCATGCTTTAAACTTACCATTATCCGTATAACGACCCTGTTTGATAGTCATAATGACTTTCAGAAACGTTTCCTGAAAAATATCTTCAGTAAGATCCTGGTTACGGACTATATAAAAAATGTAGGAGTGAATACTTTTTTTGTATCTGTTCAACAGAACGTCAAATGCGGAGTTATTCCCATGTGCATACAAATCGACCAATGCTTCATCGGTCATGGATTTCAAATTTTTCATTACTTTAATTTATTGGTTCGAAGTAATGTGTATGCTATAGGCAGATATTTATTTAAATGTTGAACAATATTTTATCGGTTGCAAAGAAAACCTTTTTATTTAAACTAAGCAAATAATTTAATCTTTTTTTCACAAAAAGGCAGAGATTTTGTACCAATCCCCGCCTTTCTTGTACAAAATTAAAATTTCTTTATCAAAAACTATTTCCTATGTAAAAAAGAGAGCTGCAACCCGATGTTACAACTCTCTAATAAATCACTAATATCTTCTTACCTTAGATCTATATTCCGTTAAAACTTATAGCCTAAAGTCAAAGCCAGACGTGTTGTTTTTGTTTTCAACGATCCCGGTTCCGAATAAACATCGATTTCCTCTTTGGGTGTATATGTATTTGAGAATGCATATGCATGAGAACTGTTGTAACGATATATACACGCCAGATCCATATAGAAGTTAGGCGTAAAACGATACCCCAAACCAACCGTGTAATAGTTCGTCGGCTTCGATGTGACTGTAAAATGAGGAACCGTTCCCGCAGGTAAAACCTCCACATCATTATTAGCCAAAGCCTTACGCATCGGAGATGTCTGCATCATATAACCGGCGCGTACAGCAAATTGAGGAGTGACCTTTATCTCCGTACCAAGTTTTAATGTATGCGCCCAGGTATAATCATCATCAATATAATCATTCGTATAAAAATCATCATTGCCGTCTTTGTCTGAGAAAGTCATCTTCCTGTAATCCATTATTTCATAATCCGCACTTATCAATGCAGACTGTCCAAAGATTACAGCTCCGCTGAAAATCCATTTACCCGGAGTACGAAACTTATATTCCGAATAAGCATCATCGGGTGTCTGATTTACAACACTAGGATTATCATAACCGTTTATATAAGTTCCGGCTTGTGCAAAGAAGTAATCTGTCATATCGTACCATCGTGGCGAATTATAGGCAACTCCCAGTCTCAACATCTGTAAATTCACAATAGCGCCTACATTAACAGAAACAGCCGTCCCTTCCGTATTCAAAGAATTTTCCAAATACAAATGGTCATCCTTTTTATCATCATAAGCAAAAAAGTCTTCATAGGAAGAACTATATCGATAATCTATATCCGTGACCGAAACAGAAGCCCCAAAAAATAAAAAATTAGAGACATTCATCCCAAAACCGATATTATATTCATCCATATGACCACGCTCATTCACGACCAATGAATTCTTATATGGAGAGTCGATTACCCATTGATCATCCTTATACCTCCCAAAAGAACTCTGATATTCATTTTTCCCTCCTGCGTAATGACCAAAAAACTCAGTTTCATAGCCTAAAATAGGAAGCCACTGTCCTGCCAGATCTGAATTATAGTAGGGGTCATAACTGCCCTTCACATAAGTCAGTTCCTCCTCTGTAATTCCATTTCCATAACCAAATGCATTGGAAGCACGCCACGCAACATAATCCGCCATGGAATAATCCTGACCGTTGTTCGACATTTTATAACTACGATTAAAATTCTTCAAACGGTTATAAGAGAAACCAAGATTCCAAT
>JAITVS010000291.1 GCA_031285685.1 Tannerella sp. | reverse complement strand
GGTGAAAGAGTCCAGGCGGGAACGATTAGCCTTTCGATAAGAACCCTTGAATACATAAGGAATATGAAATTTTTCTGTAAGGTTTACGATCTTCTCTGCTATTTGCAGCGCCATATCTTCACCTTCGATCACACACGGGCCGGCAAGCAGGAAGAAGTTTGCACAGTTCTGTAAGTTTTGTATTGTCGTCATTTTTATATGTTTTATGCTTCACATAGCCTGATCCCTGTCGAGAGGGGAATTCAGCAGTGATAACGTTTTTTCTATCTTTTCCTCGGTTGGCAGCATGGCATCTAACCAATGGATTTTTAAACCTCGCCGTTCCATACCTCGAAACCAAGTCATTTGCCGTTTAGCAAATTGATGGATTGCTATTTCCAATTGATTGGCCATTTCTTCATAAGCAAGTTGTCCGGTAATGTGCAAAGTAAGGTATTTATATTCCAAGCCATAATAGACCAAATCTTCCGGCTTGACTCCGGTAGCCAGGATATTCTTTACCTCGTCCACCATACCTCCTTCCATCCGGATACGTAATCTTTCGGATATTTTTTTTCTACGAAGTTCCCTGTCGATATCAATTCCTATAATTAAGCTGTTCAAAGGATCGTATTTATTGGTATCGGGAGATTGTTTTTTGTAATACTCTTCAATCTCAATCGCTCTGATAGCCCGTTGAACAGAGTCTACATCCGTCTTATTGTGCAGTATCTTATAAGAAGCCAATATTTTCTCCAATTCCTGAAGTGTTTTGTTTTTCAAAGAATTACGAAGTACAAGGTTTGGCGAAACATCCGGTAGTTTATAACCTTTGAGTACCGCTTCAATATACATGCCGGTACCACCACACAGTATAGGGAGTTTGCCTTTCGCCTTGATCTTTTTGTAAACACGAAAAAAGTCGTGTTGATATTCGAATACATTGTATTTATATCCGGGATCGCGAATGTCAATCAGGTGATAAGATATTTGTTTTCCATTGACAACATAATCCGCCAGGTCTTTACCTGTTCCCAAATCCATTGTCCGGTAAATCTGGCGTGAGTCGGCACTAATGATTTCCGTATCCAGATAAGCGGAAATAGCCGTGGCAAAAGAAGTTTTCCCCGATGCTGTCGGACCTAATATTGTAATTAACTGATATGATTCCATACAGGAACAAAGGTAATATAATTTGTAAGGAAAATTAAATCCCAACTGTCTAATGAAAAGTAGTTGGGATTGTTGGTTTTCTTATGGTAGCTTGAATTCTCCTAATTGAACAAAACCGTTTTTCATTTTATCTACTTCAATCCCTACATCTACTGTCTGAATGTTGCCTTGATCTGTGTACAATAGTTTCATGCCCAAGTTATAAATACCCGAAGATAACGTTTCCGGCAAATCAAAATTATAATTTTCAACATACTCATTATCCGGCAACCATTTTCGATTTCCTGAATCTCGAATAGGTATTTCTATATTTTCATTAGTATTCTTATTTTGCAATTGAAAAACTAGTGAATATGGGAAATAAGCAGGAGCGACACCCTTATTCAGCCAAGTAATAGATAACATATTTTCACCGGTTTTCATCACTGAGGGAAATGAAGTCCGCACAGGAAAATACCAATATCCACACTTATTAGCCAATTCTTTTGACAAATCAGGATTATCCGTCAGCCATTCTTCTGCATATCCATGAAAACCGATATATGTGGCGTGCATTATCTTAATAATATTCCTTAAAATATCAGCTCCTGAACGGGAATATGCAGGGATAATACCTTCTCCGTTTTTCCCGATCCAATTGCCATCTTTTTTTACCGCACTATAATGTTGCATTTCAAATATTATGGGCTTTGTTTTGTATAGTGGATCATAAAATTGAGGATGGCTTACAGACCAAGTATCCAAGTCTTGTTCCAGATACCAATCAACCATCGGACTGTCGTCCCTGAGACTCATGCCGTTTGATACTGCATATTGGTATAGTTCGTTTGCTTCATTATCCGGTTTCCCATAATACAATAAATCATCGGTAACCACCAGCATCGATTTCTTGAAATATTTCAAAAAAATATTCATGTTATCCTTTACCTCTGCTACGGTAGGGGGTGTTTTGGTAGAGAAAGATGTATGCCCTTCTCCCCAATCACCGATACTTCTGATGTCGATATAGCGAACCCACGGTTTATTGTCGTAACGCTGTGCAAACGCTTTTTGAAAAGCATCCAGCTTCTCCAAATAAACAGGATCATTCCATACCGGGGTCCATGATTTAGTCCCTCCCGACTCCGCCACAACTCCTTTCGCTCCGGCTTCCTGCACCCATACCGGCGTTGCATAGTGCACACCATTCTTTTCCTGTCCCGCCGAAACGGGATATTTTCCCGTTTCTTTGGAACTGATGGCAAAGGATATACCGTAGCCTTTAGGAACAAATTCATTCACTATTTCATCGATCAAGTGCCAGTCGTAACGTCCTTCCACCGGTTCAAGGAAACTCCATGCCACACGGATATATAAATGATCCATACCGGGAAACGATTCAAAAAGAGCCATGTCTTTCACCCTGTATTTTTCAGTCTGATTATCCAGTACATGTTGATACCATCCCTTATGAGGATTTTCCAATACCCTGGTTGTATCCCATGATGAACGAAAGTCGACAGTCGTAACCTTCTTTTTATTATCCACACAACTCAAGTTGATTGCAATAAGGAATAATGTAATTAATAAATACTTCATAAAAATAAATTATTCAGGTGAGAAAGGTTTTAATGGATCTGATAGAGGTACGCGCGTTTGACCTCCGCCTCCTACACTCGTTTCCGAGTTATTATCTACTACATGCAAGCAGGCAAAAATCTTTGCCATATCCTTACTCCAGGGTGTGTCTACGGATCCTTCCGAAAAGGAGAAGCCCCAGTTTTTCTTAAATTCGTCGGCAAAACGCAGGTTGGGCGACCATTCCGTAACAATTGCGTACACACTCCAACCGGTATCATCAACAAGATAGGCACCATAATCCTGTAACGCTTGCGCGATAATTCGGGCTGGTTCTGTTTCCAATTGCAGATCCTGAATATTCATTGAAGCGGGTATCGCCAGCAAAGCACCCATACGACATTCGGGAACAACAGGATTTGAACGGTCTTTATAATAATTTTCATGAGCATAGCTATCCGCTTTGGTGGCCGGCCATCGGTAGCCTTTTGTTTTATTGTCGTAATAAATATTTTGACGGCCAAATAAATTGATTTTTAACGCATGCTTTATCGGACCTGATGTTGGAGTTAATTCATGTGTTCTTATCGCTCCTCCGATTGCGGATAAACCCGAACCGCCGTGTGCGCCGTACACTCCTTGCCCGTAAATATCCGTATCTGCAAAGACATACTGGGATGTGGCTTCATTTGTTCCACATTTTGCAAATGGCTGTGTTTGTTTTATTGTCCTTTTATCCGGCATCAAAACCGCTAAGCCGGCATTGGGCGTCAAACCGTCCCATGTTTCTTTGCTTACGATAAAGGAAGTCGGAATCGGTGCGGAAAATAAAACACCGCCTTCTTTTACACAACGGTCTTTATTTCTATCCCATCCTGCTCTGTTCTCGTAAATATCAATGGGTTCTTCGTCGGGGGCCATTACAATGTAATCCTCGTCCAAAGTCATACCCATACTTGTGGCCGGTTCGATATGGGCGTGTACATATACAGCGTCGGAGCCTATGGGCATATTCCAGATAGACTTTTCCGAAAAAGGTTGCAAAAGAGGATCCCGCCCTTCAGATGGATTATCAATTTCTTCATCAGGTTCCTTTCCGTTATTGTCTTTTTCGGAAGGGTTGCAACAACAGAGGTATAAAGGAAGTATGCATATAAACAATATATTCTTTTTCATATTACATTATTTTTAATAAAATTAAAATCACAAAATTCATATTCAAATTATTCTCCGAAAGAGAGAATTGACGCAAGTACTTTATAGAAATTAGCGGCTATTTTTTGATAACCGGAAGATGCGGGATGCAGATTGTCGACACTCAAATCAGTTTCAAGATCCCAATCTATTCCGTTTCGCATATCGACGAAATGGCAGATATATCCTTTTTTTCGATATTTGGAAACAATGCTTTCAACTTGGTTGTTGTATAAATCTGCAAAATGTTTATCTCCGCGCAAGGGAGTTATATTGGAAACGAGTACGGATGTCTCCGGTAAAATCCGGTATATGTGATAAATCAAATTATCCAATCGCTCGGCACCTGCGACATTCGGATTGTAACGTGCCGTATCCAGATTATTAAAAAAGTCATTTATACCTATCATTAATAAGATTACATCGGGTTTTGATGACAGTATACAATGCCCCTTATCAAGATGATATAAAATATTGCCTTGCCGATACTTGTCGTGTTTATCCAGTATTGAAGGCCCCGGCCCGATGGTATAACCGGAAAAGCCGGAATGGTCGGTATCATATTCCTGTTCACCTTTTTTATCCCGTTTCACTCCGACAAAGTCAAAAGAGATTTTTAATTGTCGAAGCGTCTCATACAGATATCCCCGGTAACCGGGTTCATTACTTTGTGTCAATGAATCTCCGACCGGCATAATTCTGATTGTATCGGGTTCTGCCGCAATTGAAAGATTCGTCCGGCACATAAGCAAGGCAAACAAAATAGACAAAAACAATAATCTTGTTCCGTTTCCCATATCCTTGCCGTTTATTGAATTGAGAACAGTAAACCACCGTGCTCCGGCACTGTTACGTCTATCCTGTCCTGAATCTCTTTTTCCGATTGATCCCAAAGATTTTTAAGTTTAACTTTACCTTTTTTGCCGATAACCGACAAAGGCAGTTGAGTATTTACCGCGGTATCATTAATATTCAAGAAAGCGACATAAATAATATCTCCAATTTTATCTTCTGCAGTCCAGACACTTATGCCGTTGGCAAATTTTACTTCGCGATTATTTACAGTGTGCTGATTGACTCTTATCACTTCTTTATTAGTCATCAACGACAAAGTAAATGGATCATTATCCGGCATGTGTCCTCCCATCATAAGAGGCGATCGGAAGATCGACCATAATGTCATCATGAAATATTGTTCGTTCTTCGTGAAGTTGGTATAACGCTCTTTATTCCCTTTTACCTCATGCCGGATAGCCAAATGTCCCAACGGCAGCATATCCGCATCTGGCCAGTGTCCTTCCGTAACAAGCGGAGCCCATTGCTGGCAAAGATGTAATTGCTTGACCAGGCTCTCCCATTTATCCCAAAAATCGGCAGAAATCCGCCACATGTTTGCATGTTCCCGCAAGTGTTTCGGATTGCTGATAAAAGCAGGGCCCGGCGAAAGGCTTAAAACGATCTTTCTTCCACAATTATTAATAGCCTTATTGACCGCTTCTATTTCATCTGCGTGGTAAGGAAATGAAATATCATCCACCTTAATAAAGTCAACACCCCAGGAGGCATACAATTTAAAAATTGAATTGTAATATTCCTGAGCGCCTTCTTTTGTCATATTCAATCCGACCAACCCGCCATACCAGATACAGGTATCCGTCATATTAGCTACGGATGCAGCTGTGGCGTTGCTGTTCAGTATCGGTGTGTTCTGTTTCACCGCCTGCCGCGGCATACCTCTCATTATGTGTATTCCGAACTTTAGGCCTTTGGAATGGATATAATCGCCTAAAGGCTTTAACCCTCTTCCGTTTGAAGAAGACGGATGGTTTTTTACAGAAGGAATCAACCGCCCGAAAGAATCAATATGCTGTTCAGGCCTTCTGTTGACAAATGCTTCAGGAGAATTTTGATCATCGCAATACCACAAAAAGTCCAGTACGACATATTCCCAGCCATACTGTTTAAGGTGTGTAGCCATATAATCCGCATTTTGCTTTACTTCATCTTCCGTTACATTTCCACCAAAGCAATTATAGCTGTTCCATCCCATAGGAGGTTGTTGGGCTAAAGAAGATATCACATTTTCATTCTTTTGAGCAGAAGCTAACTGAACGAATAAATATGACAGAAATATCCATATTTTTATTTTCATCATAATCTTTTCATTAAATAAATTTCCGGTTAAATGGACCGACTAAAAAGTCGGTCCATTTTTTTTATCAATTATAGCCGGGATTGTTACCGTCGGCCTGCATTAACGGATTGGAATTAATTTCACCTGTGGGAATAGGATATAACAAATGCCTGGGTATGGTAAAGGCAAAAGTAGCCTCGCCGCCTAAGTAACCGAAAGTTTCGTGTGTCCATTGAGATAAATCAATGTATCCGGCAGAGTGCCATCTCCGCAGGTCTGCCCAGCGTATACCTTCTTCACCGGCAAGTTCCAACATGCGTTCGTCCATTATATGTTGGAAAGTCACAGTCGCATAATTGGCCGGAACTGGCGATTCGCTGCCTTCCGATGTAGAGAAGCGGGCACGTGTTCTTACCTGATTGACCAGTTCCGTGGCTCTTGCCACATTGCCCGTTTGGAAACAGGCTTCGGCGACAGTCAGTATCACGTCGGCCAGGCGCAGAATACGCGGATTGTTTCCTGAGGTGATCTGCCAGTTACGGTCATAGCGATCTCCCCGTTGGCCGTTAATATATTTAACAAACTGATAGCCATCATGAAAGCCCCAGGCGCCACCAAGCCACCAAAGCCGGCCACCGTCATTCCACACTTCTTCCGCTTTTTTGAATGTTTCGCTCCGACGGGGATCGCCTTCTTCAAAAAGGTTCATCAATTTACTAGTTGGCCCGATAGGATTTCCTCCGGCAGCCCAGTGGGTTGTGAAATAATGATAGTACGCACCCATAAATCCGGCATCACCGCCAAAGTTATTATCCAGCCAGGAATTGTCTTCTTTCTGAGCATGGCTGGCCTGAAATTCGAATAACGATTCCGCATTATTCTCTGTTCGGTAATCAAAATTATCCCCGAAAGGAACATTGACTATCGTATTATCGGCAGTCATTTTTCCGAAAGCACTGATCGCCTTGTTGTAATCTTCATTCTTGTTTCCGCCGTATTCCGCGGCATAACAAGCGCGCATTGCATAACATTTCACCAACAATCCGTAAGCGCTGTTCTTAAATACGCGGCCTTTATTTTCCTCGCTCCACGACGCTGGCAACAATTCTGCCGCCGTTTCCAGATGCGATATGGCAGCATCCAGCATTTCGAATCCTTTCGACGGTGGAAGTATGGCTACGTCCATCGACGTGATACGTTGATCCTGCACCGGAGCTTTTCTAAACATATCCCACAACCGGTAATACACCCAGGCTTTTAGGAAAAGAGCTTCTCCCTTATTATAGTCAACCAGATTTTGTGTGGTATAAACGGCTTGAATTTCCGGGAGTTCGAGCTTCTCCAACATGAAATTGGCACGGGCTACTGTTTGATATAAATGCCCCCAATATTGGGATACCAGTCCGTCTCCTGCAGAAAATCCGGAAAAGGCTTCGTAATTGCTGTAACTTGTTCCGCTGGCAGCCAAATCATCGCCCTGCAATATATACATGGGATGATTGGCTCCCGCTTTCGCCATATTCGAACCGTATAGATTGGTGATTTCGGCATAGATGGCTCCTATTCCACGTTGCACCCTGTTTTCGTTTGCAAAATAATTGGTCTCCAATTCCGAAGTCAGAGGTACATCCAGAAAATCGCTACAACTACTCCCCATAAAGACAGCCAGTACGGCTATCATTATTGTTTTTATTCTTTTGGATAACATAATCTATTTCTGTTTTTGTGTTAAAATTTCAACGATAAACCGGTAAAAATCATCAAAGGAGCCGGATTTCTGTCATCCTCCGGGTCCAGCCCTTCGTAATTCGTGATTGTGAATAGGTTAGAACAACCGGCATATATGCGGGCATTTCTCAGTACACCCTGTGTTGCTTTATACACAGCATCCGGCAAGGTATAGCCCACCGTCAGATTTGCCAATCTCAAATAATCGGCATCCGTCACAAAGAAATCGGAGAAACGGGTATTTCCGGCGGGGTCCTGATAGATCAATCGCGGATAACGGGCATCTGGAGTCGACGGTGTCCAGTGATCCTGAAGTTCACGCAGCATATTCAAGCCTATATTCGACATACTGCCTAATGTTTGCCGTATGGTATTTGTTTTTTGTACATCACCCACTCCCGTAAACTGCATACTCAAATCAATTCCTTTCCACCCTAAGTTCAGGTTCAGCCCGTAATAATATCCGGGAATTGTTTTACCCAGATAAACCTGATCATAACTGTCCACGATCCCATCCGGTTCGGGTGAATAATATTCGTTTATTCCTTTTTCTATATCTTCAGCCTTAGGCGCTCCACGCAGGTCTTTGAAATAATAATCACCGGGTTTGATCCTGCCCCCTTTATACGTAACATCCTCATGGGTTTCCAGCCATTTGGCTACTTCCTCTTCCGACTGGAAACGACCGTCGATTTGCTGGCCACGGATGTAGAACATCGGCATTCCTTCCTCAATACCGCGAGAATACAGGGGTATTCCTCCATAAGTTTCCTCCACCACATTCTTTACCGTAGTTAGATTACCGCCTACGGAATAGAAGAAATCTCCGATTTCACCAGAATAATTCGCATTTAATTCTATCCCCGAATTTCTAACCTTCGCAATATTTGCTACCGGTTGATTGATGACACCGACACTTGCCGGTAAGGACACAGTCTGCAATATACCATTCGTCAGTTTGTCATAGTATTCAAAAGAGAAATTAAAGCCTTTCCAGACTACGGCGTCTATACCGATATTCAGCGTATTCGTTTTCTCCCATGTCAGTTTTCTATTCGCCATGCCATATACGGTAGCTCCACTGCTTGTGTAACCGTATCCCTGGTTATTGGGATTATTCCCCCATGCATAGGTCGGAGCCGTATTGATCGGCGACAGATAAGCCATATCATTAACTTCCTGGTTACCCAATTGTCCCCAACCTGCCCTTAGCTTCAGCTCGTCGAGCCAGGAAATACTCTCCATAAACGCTTCATTTTTTATACGCCATGCGGCAGATACTGCCGGGAAAACACCCCATCGTACTTCCGGAGCAAAGCGGCTACTGCCATCCCTGCGGGCAGTCAGGTCTAAATAGTATTTATAGTTATAGTTATAACCTACTCTGAACAGCATACCCTGCAAGGCTCCGCGGTTATTCATTTCTCCGACATTCGTGTATTGATTTTCCCCATTCAATGTAATTAAATCCGGATTGGTAGTCGTAACGTAATCAGTCCCACCACGGGCATAATTCACATTGTATTTTTGAGCCATAGCGTTGAACAGCAAATCTATATTATGATTGTTGAAAGACTTTGCATAGTTTGCCGTAAATTCGTAAATGATATTAAAATTTGTCGTTTTACGTTCTTCATAAGAACCCACGGAACCTATACCGCCCCGAGCCGAAGGATCCGTCCCCATAAAGGAAAAAATAGCACCCGCATACTCCGAAAAGTTAAATTGATCGTTGCTGAAATTATCTACACTGATCGTTCCTCTGAGTTTCAAATCCTTTATCGGCTCAAGTTCAATATAGGCGCTTCCGATATTGCGCAGCGATCTGTTTTTGTTTTGTTGGGCAGAATATAATCCCAAAGGATTGCTCCGGGTAACACTTCCGTACAGTCTTTTGTTGCTCCAGACTCCTTCTGCATTGTATCCTTCCAATACAGGAGCATAACCGTTCAGACCTTTGGGATCGTAGATAGGTGTCCAGGGCGGAATAATGGCGGCATCTATGATGCTTCCAAGCCAGTAGGACTCGCCATTGCCAAGGCTTAAACGATAATTGATACCTGCCCGGAGATATTTGTTTATTTCAAAATTAAAATTAATAGCACCACTGTAACGCCTCAAATCACTTCCTACATATACACCTTCTTGATCCGAATAGGAAAAAGATAAACTGTAATCCGTTTTGTCAGTTCCGCCGGAAACCCGCACGGAGTAATCCTGCAAAAGTGCATTTTTGTTTTTAAAGGCTTCCTGCCAGTCGTAAGTCGGAGAATCGCCTAAATAGCCGGAATAACTGGGAATAAATACATAATCTTCTTCTGACATTATAGATTCCGAGTCACTGTCGTACAAACCCTTTATATGGCTTGCATATTCTTGTGTATTCATCACATCCAACCTTTTGTGCATATTTTGAAATGCGAGCTTTTGGGAATAATCGATTGTCGTTTTTTCCTGCCGCCCTCTTTTAGTCGTAATCAAGACAACGCCGTTTGCAGCACGCACACCGTAAATTGCGGCAGAAGAAGCGTCCTTCAGAACAGATATGGATTCTATATCATTCGGGTCTATCATTGCCATGATATTGATATTCCCCCTAACATAATTCGCAGCGTCACCTCCTTCTATTCCCGCGCCAAATTCTCTGACGGGAACACCGTCGATCACATACAAAGGATCCGAAACTCCCCAAGTATTCGTTCCCCTGATCCGGAGCGTAGGGCGTGAATTGGGATTACCCAAGTTACCTATAACCTGTACGCCCGACATTTGTCCCTGCATCGCCATCTGGGGATCCAGTGTAAGCGCTTTTGCTATATCTTTATCACCCAACGTTGAAATAGCACTCGTTACATCCCTCTTCGACCGGCTTCCATACCCAATCACAACCACTTCATCCAATACTTCGGAGTCTTCTGCAAGGGAGATGACCAGGTCGTTTTTCCCCGAAGTTGCAACTTCCTGCATATTATACCCAATATAAGAAACCTGCAATACCGCATTATTGGATACTTCCAGTGAAAACTTACCGTCTACATTCGTGACCGTGCCATTCGCAGGGTTGCCTTTTTCTACTATATTCGCCCCAATCACAGGGGCTCTATTCTCGTCGTAGACCGTTCCCGTCAGCCTTCTCCTGTTTTGCTGTGGTGATGGGGTTTCAAGCTTCGAGAGGATAATGTAGTTGTTGACAAACTCATACTTCAATCCTTGTTCGTTCAGGCTTTCATCCAGAAAATCAGATATTTTTGCTTTTCTTTTTGACAGTGATACATCAAAGTTTTGCCGGATTCCTTCGGTGCTGTAGATTATCAAATAATTCGTCTGATCCTCGATTTCCTTAAACAGTTCTTCTATGGACAGATTATTCGATTTCAGTTCAATAATTGCATTCTGTGCTTCCGTATTTACCGCAAGCAGCTGGAATACACAAACAAACATAATAAACAGGGATATTTTCATGATTCTATATTCTTTAATATTTTTAGAATACAGGAAATGCGTTAACAAAGGATTTATTTTCATATCTTTGTCTTGTTAAGTAAATACTGTTTTTTTGCTCACAAATGGATTTGCTTTTCGCCTGAATCGGTAGGTACGCCAATATCTGCCGATTTTTTTTATGCACTGTGTTTCATGGACTCATACT
>JAITVS010000289.1 GCA_031285685.1 Tannerella sp. | reverse complement strand
GAATCATGACAGAACGTTTTTACAATATAAGCCATTTATCTACCCCTCAGCTTCAGGAGCTGTATACCGCTTACATCCAAAAAGGGTGGAAAGATTTCGATTACTATCAACTGATGCCCGAAGGTATACATCCGCCGGAATTGTCCGACGCGGAAGTGATATTGAACCTCGATTCGGAACATGAACACAATTACTGTGTCTTTATGATCGGCTGTGGAAATGAAAAGGACGGTATTATGTTTGGCTTCGGCTTGTCTTACTACCCTGATTTTGCCGTTTACCTGCATCTGCCCGTAAGCCTGCTGGATGAAATCACGGAAAAATATCTGTTGCTTCCTGAACCCGAAGTCAAAGACCTGACCATCGAGGAATTTCTCGTAAACGGTTCGAAAGGCCTTCCATTGAATTAACAATCCTAATCTTTACATCCCTGTATTATATACGATGGCAAAAAAAGAATCCAAAGATAAAATCCCGGCGTCTGTCGCGATTCTGGTCGATGGCGACAACGCGACAGCCTCCAGACTGAATGAAGTGGTAAAATTTGTATCCGGCTATGGGACGCCCGTTGTCAAAAGAATATACGCCGACTGGTCTAAAACGGCGACATCCCAGTGGAAAGAGCCGGCAAAAGAGCTGTCATTCCGTTTAATAGAAGCTCCATCCTATGTAAAGGGTAAAAACACAACGGATATAGCTTTGGTGATGGACGCGATGGATTTACTTCATTCAGGAATTGTAGACGGATTCTGTATTGTCGCCAGTGACGGGGATTATACCCTTTTAGCGCAGTGGATAAGGGAAGCGGGCTTGCTGACGCTGGGATACGGAGAGAGTAAAACTCCGGCGGCTTTTGTGAACTCTTGCAGGCAATTCCAGTTTTCGGATAAAGAACCTGAAAAAATAAAGCAGTCCGATATGCTGCTTTTGAAAGAAGCCGCCCTTTTCGACGAAGCCTTTGAAACCGCCGCGGACGGGAAAGTAGAGGTTGCCCTGTCACTGGTTGGAACAGCTCTGAAGAAACTAAAGCCTAAATTTAAAACCAACAGGTACGGATGCCGGACTCTCGGAGCCATTTACCAGAAGCTGGATAAATACGAACTGATCCAAACAGGAGATAAGGACATCCATAATGTCGTCCGGTTGAAAGTCTTCGGATAAACGACACGTTTATCCGATATTGGCTATCTGTTCATTTATTATATCGCGGAATTTCATCGGATCCGACACAAAGCGGAAGCTGTTTGTGGCGCCTCCGGTTGTTACGATTACCGTACCAAAGCCGACAATACGCCCTAAAATACCCTGATTGATCCTGATACCTTCACATTTGTTCAGCATCAACTCCAAAGCATCCCTTTTTATAATACCGGATTTGAGTATGATCCGCTTATTTGTCACGGCATATAATGAGCCAATTTTAACAGATAGCCTTTCCGCCAGTGAAAGCAACCCGAAAACAAGTAATATAACCCCGATCCAATGAATAAAACCCGTACCGGGCGCTGAATATAACAGATAACCCAAGATCAGCAGAAGAACAGGGCGTACAAATAAGAACCAGTGGATATTCGCCTGATAAACGACATTCTCATTTTGTGTGAGATTTTTTTCCAGGTAATTCATAATAGTGTTTTCAATTCGTTACAGCATTTATTCTTTCCGGTTACAAATATACAATATACGCGTATTGTTTTTTAACGTTCAAAGAGAAAAATAGCCTCTGACTATAAAAAATCAGAGGCTATTTCCATTACTCTATTTCGTCATCCCACAGTTCTTTATCCGTAGGAGCTTTTCTTAGTTTATGGATAATAATTGCCCATGCCACTACCTGATATACAAAGAAGCCGATTGCGATGCCCATTTGTCAGCAATTTAAATTGTTCATACGCCAAGTCTACCCCGTTATTGTCCGTCTGAGTGGAACTGTTCGTGAAACTGAAGGTCTTTTGAATCACTTTTCCAAAAGAATTGACAATGTACACGTCCAGCGCCTGACTGCCTGTCCCAAGCGATTTATAATAAAGCCTGAATGTCTTTTTTGTCAATGGGTACAAGTCATTGGGTGAGAAAACAGTTCCCCGGTCATCCATCAGAATCCCCTGCCCCTCACTTTGGAAATACCTGATACAGTATTCATTTTCAGAATAATCGCCTTCCACGATCAATCTGCATCTGATTTCAGCGGTTTCATTTACCGCTATTGTCTTTTGAACCGGAAGTGTCTCCAGATCAAACGCATAGTCCTGTTTAATATCCAACCGGTCACTACAGGCACACACGAATGCCAGCGCCCCCAGCACATAACATCCGATAATTATTTTTCCTATTCTGTTTTTCATTTTTGTAGATAATTGAAAGTATTTAATCGTTTAATCGTACATTTTAAGTATTTAAACATCTCTAAGTAACAAATAGCCCTGAGAGCTAATTGATTATAAATTTCATACAAATTCCGACCTGCGTATGGAACTTACCGACCGGACTGCCAAACAGCATCCGTTCCCGCGCGCTAAGGCTCAGCACAATACGGTCGGACAGATAGGCTTCTACTTCGATCGTGGCGGCTCCGCCATAGACAAAAGCGCCGTCACTCGCCAGTGTCGAACCATCGTAAAGCTTCTTATTATCCCAATTACAGGTCTCGTATCCTCCCAGAGCCGATCCCCCCAGAGACATAAAGAAAGTCTTGCCGGCATCCGATAAAAAGTTGTAATAGTAACCACCCTCCGCCGTAAATGCCGAAACGGGTATCACCGTTTTTTTGTAATCATAGTTTTTCTGAAGATACTCCGCGCCGAATACCCATTTATTTCCACCCGATACATATTTGCCGATGGCCGCGCCGAAATAAAACGCTTCCCTGCCCTTCTCCTGTTTGAAGCCGTCTACCGTTCCCGCTCTGAGTTCTATTCCCTTCATCCCCGGCAGGCATCGTTGAGCCTGTGACTCCTCTATGAACAATAAGCTCATGGAGAATACCAATGATGCGACCAATACTATTTTATTCCTACTTTTCATTTTCAGGATATTATTTTTATTTTACTTCCAGCTCATTTATTACTCTGGCTCTTACCAGATCATTGTTTTCAACAACAAAGGATTGGTGACGCCCGCCTTCCTTCTCATTGAGTTCAATGATGAGCTGTTTATCATCCGGGATCGTAAATTTGGGAAGGGTAAATACGGTTCTCCGGTCACGTCTTCCATCTATCTGCATAGCAAGGTTATGCGCCCGGAGCGGTGTTATGACCGTCTCCTGAATCGCCGTACGTTTGGCAACCTTCTTATCTACAATCTTGAATGTGACAAAGTCCACACTGAAAGGAACATTGGAGGAATTTTTGACCTGCGTGTGAAAATAGAGCAGTCCGTTATGCGAATAGATCCCTTTCAAAATGAATTGTATGCCGAAACGTTTCGAGCCGATATGCTTTATTTCCCTGCGGTCATTCTTATAGATAGAGTTCATAATTAATTTGACTAATAAAGGTGATTCTTTACCCAATTCGGTCAGATAGATTTCCTGCGCGTTGTTGGGGCGGTTCACTGCTTCCCCGTCATGGATGAAGTCTTTCATCTCGATATTCAGTTTTTGGGGCTCGTCCGAATACTTGACATTGAAGGTGTAGTAACTGCCATCATCGGTAATAACCGCCATGTTTGTTTCGGCGCTGAAATCCCTGGCGGCAGCCTTTACCCGGAGAACATTTTCCACCCCGTCCGCTTTTCCGGCTATCAGGTCGGAAGAACCCAGATCGACATAACGTACAGCATCAGGGAAAATAATATGTACTGTTTTACTAAAAGTGACTTCCAACCCGTATGGTGGAATCATCCGGTCGAAAGTGACAGGACGTGTCAGTCCGTTATACAAATCACCTGAAGATGGATTCTCCTGAGCCTTAACTGACAGGATACTTACGGCAAAAGCAAAAATTAAAATTAAATGTTTCATGACTAAATTGTTTTTAATGTTTTAAATACAGATTGTACTGAAGAAGTGATCTTAAACATTTGTCCAATACTTAACTTCTGGATTTCTTCTGTTAATAAAAAGGTCTGTGACCTTGACCTTGGATTTTTAGTGGTTATTTATCAGA
>JAITVS010000272.1 GCA_031285685.1 Tannerella sp. | reverse complement strand
AATGTATTGGGATATGGTGTGGTTTTTCACTGTCATATTTTTCCCAAAAATACATTAAGATTTCAAAATAGCGTATTTTTGTACGATAATTTCATAAAAAATGAAGTCGATTCCACAATATGCTTTTTACAAAACAAAATATGGCGACGAGCTTCTGATTGATGTTGTTGCATTGCCATACATTAAAAAGTTTATTTCGGAACAACCGGCACACCGGCTGACTTACTACGATATTACGCTCATTACCTGTGGCGAAGGCCTCTTCCGGATCGGTGCCTGCACATACCCTGTGGCGGCGGGAGATGTTATATTTTCACACCCCGGCGAAATCCGGCATTGGGATCATATTACCGACGGTTTTGCCTTGATTTTCGAGGAGGAGTTCCTGCTGTCATTTTTCAATGATCCCGCCTTTTTACAGAATTTGTCGTATTTCCAACCCAATGCCATATCGAAATTAAGTCTTGAGGCAGAGGCTTATGAACGGATTTTTAACTCGGTAAAGGAAATAAAACATGAGATAGATACTTACCGGGTAAAAGACAGGCATATACTAAGGGCGCAGCTTTACGAGGTATTGATGCTGCTTAACAGGAATACAGCAGGAAAAATAACGGGATGCTTGCTATCGTATTTTTTATGGTGTGCTTGGGATGTTGATATTTTACTTATAAAATGATGGTCCTAACTAACTTCAAGAGGCAATTGCAAATCACCCGAATTTCAGAGCGGTATAACAAATGACTACTCAACTATGCTGTTTTTTACCTATCTTAAAAAGATGGAATGAATGAAAAGTAAAAAAAGTAATTCAAAATGAAATACTAATGCCCAAAAGGAAATTTCCTTTTTCCTCTTTCTCAAATACGATGTAATAAAAAATGAGAGAGAGAGGGAGAGACAAGCTAAAAAAATATCAAGAAATCGCAATAGTGTATGAGTCTCAAAAGAAGTACCGAAATAATAATATATATAATTGTTCAAACTATATTCTCGAAATAGGACATAGATAAATTCAAAAAGACAAAGGATCAAATAAATGTAATTTAACATTTTTGTTCGAGTTATAAAGCTTGTGATAAAAATGAATAATGTGATTAGAACAAGAAAAACACATAAAAAGAATTCGTTATATCCCATATTTTTTACCGAAAGATATATTATTATGATAATATATACAGGGCAAAAAATGCAAATCCGGTCATTGCCTGTTTTTTGCATACCTCCTCTCCGAAAAGGGATATATTTAAAATATGCTATAAGAGGAATATAAACACACAACAAGATTCCCAAATAATAAAAAAATTTCATCATTTTATTGGATTTATTCTCCCTTTTCTGAACATTTGATACATTAATTGCGGGATGTTTGCATCAAAACTATGAGCATATTTCAATTCTAAATGAATCCGTCATAAGATAATTTTATATGATTGTCCGATATAATGCCCAAAGGCACCTCCATTCCGCATGCCCGCCAGAATGACGCAGTCGGTCAGTACTACGGGCGGAGACATCCTCGGGCATCAAAACAAATATTGATATTTGATAATTATTTCTCCGGCAAAGATAATTCCGTCATCACAAAAAAACAAAATCACTGCCGGGAGATTATTATTGGGGGTGCATTCCAAAATGTCGGTTTTTATATCCTTGTGTTCCCAATCTTTAATCACACAATCAGATGACCGGTAACGAAGAATTTATGGCAAAAGCCGGTGCGTATTAGGATTCTCTAAGCGTATTGGACGACAAGTGTCCCGATTTTATGAATACGAATCACAATTTGGTCGTTTATTGGTTGAATTTGTCAATCAAACCCTTCAAGGGCTTATCGGGACAGAGAAAAAGGATCGCCGTGAAAAAAAGAAATACAGAGGTAGCTCAATGGATGGTTTCAAAGTCACACAAAGAAAACCATCAATTTTGTTTTTTATTACCTTTGTCGATGATCAATCCTGCAAAATGGTGTAATAAGTTTGTGGAAACCAGTAAAAAAGGAATTGGTCAATGGTAAAAAATAACAAGCAAATGAAAATAGGAATCTTATCATCGGGAGGCGATTGTCCGGGTATCAATGCAACCATACGGGGCGTGGGGAAAGCAGCCATGACATACGGGATGGAAGTTATCGGCGTACTCGACGGGTTTTCAGGGCTGATGTTCAACGACTATATCAAATTGGACGAACGGCAACTTTCGGGCATCCTTACCCTGGGAGGTACCATACTGGGCACTTCGCGCGAGAAACCCTTCAAGAAGAAGGAAGGCGACCTGATTGCCGACAAGCCGCAGATGATCAAGCAGAACTGCGCCAGGATGGGAATTGACTGCCTGGTATGCATCGGCGGGAACGGCACGCAAAAAACAGCCGCCCAGCTTTCGGAAATAGGGCTTAATGTGGTAGGCATACCCAAAACCATCGACAACGATGTGTGGGGCACTGATGTTACTTTCGGGTTTGATACGGCTGTGAACATTGCTACCGAGGCTATCGACCGGCTGCATTCCACGGCTAACTCGCACAAGCGGGTGATGGTGATCGAGCTGATGGGGCATCATGCGGGCTGGATAACGCTTTATGCAGGTATTGCCGGCGGCGGTGACGTAATCCTAATCCCCGAACTGGACTACAACATCGACAGGGTGAACGAGGTGCTGACGGAACGGTTGCGCAAAGGGAAGCCCTACTCGATTGTGGTGGTGGCCGAAGGCATCAAAACCGGGAAAAAGGACGGGATTCCGGCCGGCGCATATATCGCCGAACAGATTGAAAAAGAAACCAGGATAGAAACCCGGGTTACTGTGCCGGGTTAT
Organism: Tannerella sp.; assembly: GCA_031285685.1. GTDB lineage: Bacteria > Bacteroidota > Bacteroidia > Bacteroidales > Tannerellaceae > Tannerella. The sequence continues at coordinate 536 of JAITVS010000272.1, read as the reverse complement.
ACCCTGCGCGGAGGCAGCCCGTCGCCGCTTGACCGCATACTGGCTACCCGCATGGGCACGTATGCAGCGGCGCTGATCAACAAGCAGGATTTTGGGAAAATGGTCGCTCTTCATCACAATGAAATGACTTCCGTTCCGTTAAAAGATACAGGGGGAAAGACCCGCTTGGTGCCGCATGACCATTTCCTGATCAAGCAGGCGAAACGCGTAGGTACTTTCTTCGGTTAACCGTTAAAATGCAAGTTCATCATGATTATAGATACTAAAGAAGAAGCAACAACACTGTGGCGAACCAAAACTTTTGCGATCGCTGTCTATTCGGTACTGGTGGTGGTAACGGCCGTCTTTCTGCCCATCGGTAAAACGACCGGAATTTTTATATGCGCAGGATTGTCCGTTATATTCCTGGCGTGTTACTGGTTCCAGTATATGATGGAGTATACCTATTTCTACTTCTCGAATAACAGTAAGAACCTGGTGTTCCGGTTTTATTCGCTGCGCAATTTCTACGGAAGACCCAGGACGATTGAAATGGC
>JAITVS010000184.1 GCA_031285685.1 Tannerella sp. | reverse complement strand
TATATATCACAGTTGTATGTTTTTTTCGCGAGCAAAATCTCGCTGAACGCCGATAAGAACGGTTTGTATCGAGTCCATCGTACATTCGGTTTTCCGTATCATCTCTCTTATCGAATCCAATTGCTGCACGGTCATCAGACTGTCAGACAACAACGAATACGATTTGTAGGCTTTGGATACATCAATGAGCGATTGCGCATAATGTAAAGTTGCTTCTTTAAATTTTTGAGTAAACGGCGGCACATTCAGCTGTTGTAATTTACCCACCCTCACCTCAATGCTATCAATAGCCGTAGTCGTCAGATAATTGATAACGCTATATTCTTTTTCCTCGATGGCGATATTCAAAAGCCGGTTCATTGAGGCAAAATCTTCATCAGCCTGCTCTTTCAGCAATACCAATATGTCGTTGTTTTCTTTGGCCGTATGCTGGATACATCCTGTTACGGATAGCAACAAGCATAGCAATATACCCATCATTCGGCAGATGTTACTCGCCTGCTTCATTTGATATTCTTGTCTTTGATAAACGCATTTTGGTAATCGGTCAGTTTCGAGCGCAACATTTTTACAGTTACCAAAGCATCCGAACACACTTTGTCTATCGCTCGAATTTCTTCTTGCGATAACGAATCCGAATAGTCGGCGTATAAATTTTGAGATTTCACAAAATTGATTAACGCTCCAATGTAATCTTCGGCTGCTTTTTTGAGTCTCATTTCGTCTTCGGAACTTGCCAACTCTTTGATGTTGAACTGTTCTTTGGCCAGTTCGGCCAATACTCTTTTGCTCAATGACGTAATAGAATCGGGCATGTTTTTTTCCATAGCTTCCAACACAACAGGGTCGTAACTGTTCACCAAATTTTCGGCTTTAGCAATGCCGGCTGTCAGGGCCTCGTTAAACTCTTTGGGGGTAGAAGTACTGCACGACACAAACGCCAACAAGGATGCGAATATTAAAACTTTTTTTCCCATTTGTACGGTTTCTAAATACATACGACAAAGATACGAATTTATGTGAAAAATGAAAATAAGTTATCAGTTTTACGAATTAATAGACAGCTTCATTTATCTCATATAATTCAATGTATATTTATAGAGGTGTTTTTATTGGCTTTTTCTGTAACTCAATACTGCCCACGCATTCAACGCAACGACAAAACCGCAGAGTGCAAGAAACTGTGGTATCATCTCGCCAAATGTACTACCTTTCAGATATACCAAGCGCATTACCTGTATGAAATATTTCAAGGGATTGATGGTGGTGATAGCCTGTGCCCATTGCGGCATACTGGTGACGGGTGTGAACAATCCGCTCATCAATATCAAAATCATTATAAAGAAATACATCACGAACATGGCTTGTTGCATGGTGTCGGAATAGTTGGAAATAATGAGCCCCATTCCCGAAACAACAAGGATATAAACACTTGCAAACAGAAAAATGGTGAGCAGGCTACCGGTAGGGAAAATGCCGTAAACCAATGCTGCCAGTCCCATACAAATGCTTAGTACGATAAATCCGATGATCCAGTACGGAACCAGTTTTGCCAATACGAACATTAGTCTTTTTACGGGTGTTACATTTATTTGCTCAATGGTTCCGGCTTCTTTTTCTCCCACGATATTGAGTGCAGGCAAGAAGCCGCACAACATGGTCAATAGCATCACCATTAATGCCGGAACCATAAATACTTTGTAATCCAAATGGGGATTGAATTTATATTGAGGCATAATACCGAATGAAAGAATTTCTGCCGGTACTTCCATGTTTGGGTTGCCATGTTCTTCTCGCAATTCGCCTGCAAAATCGGTAAGTATAGTCGAAAGGTATTGCGTCCCTAATCCTCCTTTTGTCCCGTTTACCGAATTGGCCGAAATCATTACGCGACCTGTACTTTCGTTGATGATATTCCGTTCAAAGCCATCCTCAATTTCAAATATAATATCCGCATTTCCCGATTCGATACTTTTCATGGCGTTATTGTTGGTCGTGGATACATCGGTCAATTTGAAGTAGCCGGAAGATGTTATTTTATTAACCAATCGTTCCGAATAAGTACTGTGATCGTTATCAACAATGCTTAATTTGATATTCTTGACTTCCTGATTGGCTGCCCATGGAAAGACCAGCATCATCATCAAGGGCATGGCAAAAATCATTCTCGGAAGAAACGGATTCCTGAAAATCTGTTTAAATTCTTTTTCTAACAAAAATTTCAACATAGCCGTTTAACTTAAACGTGTTTTGAATTTTTTCAGGCTGATTACAATAAGGATTCCTGCCATAACAACAAGCACCCCAATTTCTTTCAGCACAAACTGTATTTCAACACCCTGAATCATTACTTTCTTTACCGCTTCGATGTACCAGCGTGCCGGTACTATGGCCGAAATCCACTGCAATGGTTGCGGCATGCTTTCGATAGGAAACATCATCTCCGACAATAGCATAACGGGCATCATGAGTCCCATGCCAGATGCCAACATGGCTGCTATTTGACTGTTTACCAATGTTGATATAAGCAAGCCTAATGCCAAAGCCGTGAAAATGAACAGCAGCGACACGAATATTAGCCAAAACAGGCTTCCTGCAATGGGAACTTCAAGCACAAAAACCGACAGCAAAAGGATGGTAGTGAGGTTGGCAATAGACAACGTAAAATACGGAACTGCTTTTGCAAGAATAATATATAGTGGCTTCAACGGTGAGCAAAGTAAAATTTCCATCGTTCCCGTTTCTTTTTCGCGCACAATGGCTATGGATGTCATCATGGCGCATATCAACGTCAATATAAGCCCCATAACACCCGGCACAAAATTGTAAGCACTTTTTCCTTGCGGATTGTACAACATTTTGATTTCGGGACTGATTTGGAACGGTATTTTATACTGGTTCATGAGTTCTTGCTGATACGAACCCAAAATGCCGGAAGCATAGCCGGTGAGCAACGATGCTTGATTAGGGTCGGTTCCGTCGGTAATCAATTGAACGGTTGCCTCTCCATGATGTAATAAATTTTCGGCAAAGTTCTCGCCGAAAACAATGACTAAATTAACATTTCCGTATTTGAATATATCGTTGATCTGCTCGGGACTTTGCAATTCTTCGGCAATGCTGAAGTATTCGCTTGCTTGAAATTGCTCTTTTATATGTTGGGTCGAAATGTCTTTTGATGGGTCGAATACAGCTACCTGCGTATCTTTCACTTCGGTAGTGATGGCAAAACCGAATAATAATATCTGCGCAATTGGCATCCCCAGCAATATCAGCATGGTACGCTTATCGCGAAATATGTGATAAAATTCTTTTCTTATAAAAGCGATAAACTGTTTCATATACTAATCGGCTTTTCGAGTTGCTTTGCGTGCCAATTGTTGAAAGACCTCATCCATTGTTGCCGCTTGGAATTGATGGCGTAAATTTTTAGGAGAATCTAAAGCCTCAATACGTCCATCAACCATAATAGATACACGGTCGCAATATTCGGCTTCATCCATGTAATGAGTGGTAACAAAAACCGTGATGCCGCTATCGGCAGCCTGATAGATAAGTTCCCAAAACTGACGACGGGTAACGGGATCGACACCGCCGGTGGGCTCATCCAAAAAAACTACTTTCGGTTCGTGGAAAATGGATACTGAAAACGATAACTTTTGCTTCCAACCCAAAGGCAACGATTTTACAAGCGTATTTCGTTCATTTTCGAACCCGAGTTCCTGTAAAATTTCACTCGTTTTAGAAACTATTATTTTTTCTTTCATTCCGTAGATTCCACCGAAAAGCCGCAGGTTTTCCCATACTTTCAAATCTTCGTACAGCGAGAATTTTTGGCTCATGTAGCCAATGTTTTGCTTCACTTGTTCCGACTGCTTGAAAATGTCAAATCCTGCTACACTCCCTTTTCCTGATGTGGGATGACTTAATCCGCACAGCATACGCATGGCCGTTGTTTTTCCGGCGCCATTAGCTCCAAGAAATCCGAATATTTCGCCACGATCAACGCCAAATGATATATTATCGACCGCTGTGAAGTTTCCGAATCGTTTGGTCAGGTTTTCCGTATGTATAACTTCCTCTTTCATCGTTCCGATTGTTTAGACAACAATATAAAGCAATCTTCTATCGTGGGTTGAATCTTTTTTAATTGACAATGGACAATGGATAATTGACAATGATTATCGCCATTCTCAATTATCCATTCTTCATTGTCCATTCTCAGTTGCCCATTGAATGTTACATGGATTGACTCTCCAAAAGAGTAAGCCGACTTTATCAAAGGATTATTTCTAAGCTCTTTTAGCAATTTAGGCATTCGGTTGGTCCGCACCGACCACAGTGTTTCGGGATAGGCGGCAATGATATTCTGCGGTGTATCTACTTGCATAAATGCTCCGTTCTGTATCAGGGCAATGCGGTCGCAAAGCGTAGCTTCATCCATGTACGGTGTAGAGGCAACGATGGTAATTCCTTGTGCTTTCAACTTCATCAGCATTTCCCAAAATTCCTTGCGTGATACGGGATCAACGCCGGTGGTTGGTTCATCAAGGAATAACACGGTTGGCTTGTGAATCAAAGCGCAACTCAACGCCAGTTTTTGCTTCATTCCACCTGACAGTTTTCCTGCTCTACGATTTTTGAAGGGCTCAATCTGCTTGTAAATATCTTCTATTAAATGATAATTTTCTTGAATAGTTGTATTGAAAACGGTCGCAAAAAATTTCAGATTTTCTTCTACCGTCAAATCCTGATAGAG
>JAITVS010000144.1 GCA_031285685.1 Tannerella sp. | reverse complement strand
CTGATGAAGGAAGTCTGTGAAGTGTTTCGCGCATGCGACCGTTCTTTGGAAGATGGTCGTCGGCAGGTCTCACGCATCGTCGGACGCGACACCTCCAATCTTTCCGGGCAGGAAGTCCGGACGGCAGCTCTCGAAACGCTGGCGGAAAATATGAGCGACGGGGTCATTGCGCCTTTATTCTGGTACATGTTACTCGGAATACCCGGTATGCTCACTTACAAAATGATAAACACACTCGATTCAATGATCGGATACCGCAATGAACGTTTCATCATGTTCGGCCGGCTTGCCGCATACATCGACGATTTTGCAAACTACATTCCCGCACGCCTGACCACCATATTAATGATCTTAGTAAGTGGCAAATGGTCGTTATTCCCATTTGTCTTCAAATACGGAAAAAATCATTTAAGCCCTAACTCCGGATATCCCGAAGCAGCACTGGCCGGAATACTGAACTGTCGGTTCGGAGGTCCGCATGACTATTTCGGAGAGACTGTAGATAAACCTTATATCGGTACAAACGACCGTATCCTCACAACCGCAGACTTAAGCGTCTCCATTCGGAATGCACAATACATGGAAATGCTGGCAATTATTATCTGCATTACCCTGCTTTGCCTGAGATTTATTCCTACATAATTTACCTACAAAAGGGATTATCTTAGCAAATATTTATATACTTTTGCAATAATAGTCCCTGATAAAACACACCATGAAATTTATTAAAATTACATTTCTCTCCTTATTATTGCCGTTTCTCCTGTCCGCCAATACAGCCGGGGTATCTTTTGATAATCTGCAATTCAAAGAGTTTTCCACACTCAACGGACTACCTAACAACATGGTACATCAGGTATATCAGGACAGGGACGGTTATATCTGGATTGCGACACACTATGGATTGTTTCAGTATGACGGGTATGAGGTTAAAACGGTAAAATCAAACCTGTATACACCAGCGCTTCTGATCAGCAATGATGTGATCTGTGTAAAGGAAGATTATTCGCACCGGCTCTGGATCGGTACGCATGAAGGGCTTTGTGTGCTGGATAAGCAGACCGGCGCCATCAGAAAAATGAAGCTGGAGGGTGTTAACCGACATCGCCTGAACGCGATTCATGTAACCGAAGATAACCGGGTATACCTCGGATATATTCGTGGAATGGCTTATTACGATGCGAAACAGGATTCGGTTATACGGATGACAAAGGAAAACTGCATGGGAGATGTTCCTGAACAAATAAATGTACAGGCTTTAATTGAAGATGATAATGGTGATTTGCTGATTGGCACATGGAAAGACGGGCTTTTTCGCTATATAGCAAGGGAAAACCGCTTTATTCATTATACGCTCTCAGATGATCAGGGTTCTGTTCTTTCTTTATTCCGTGATTCCGCAGGGAATTTATGGATCGGCAGCAGTGGTGGCGGCCTGCTCCGTGGGACATTTTCTCCGGATAAAAAGACGCTGTCTGTAGAAGTATTCCGTCACAACCCGAATGATAAATCTTCGATTTGTTCCGATTATATTTATTCGATTGATGAAGATTTGAATACGCATTCTATCTGGATGGGAACACGTCACGGGGTTAGTATTATGGATATAAACAGGGAGGGCGTGTTCGTCAATTATCAGGATTCGGGAACGGAACATTATCTGCCTGTACACGAAATCAGGTCCGTACTCCGTGACAGAAACGGACTGATGTGGCTCGGAACAAAAGGCTCCGGGATTTTTTATGTCGATACACATACCCGTTCGTTTGACATTTATCACTCCCGCGATTCGAAAACTTTTTATACGGATTATATTTCAGGTCTTTATGTAGAAGAAAACGGCGCGATATGGGCGGGCTTCGGATATGGTGTCGATTATTATCACAAAGATAAAACGAAGCATGTTGTTTCGACAATACGACTTTATAATATTTCTTACAGTTCGTCTACGCAGCAAGTGTTACTGGCAACACATGACGAAGGTATCATCGCCTGTCACGACGGGAACGTGACAGACTGGTACACAACGGAAAACTGTGAATTTATTCCCCACAACTTAGTCTCTATGGTCTGTGAAGACAAAAAAGGAAACTGGTGGACAGCTACTTATATGGGGCTTGGCGTACGATATAAGGATGGCAGAACCTATTGCATGAATAAGCTGAAAGATACGGATCCGCTGTTATGCGGGGAAATCACTTGTATTACGGAAGGAGATAACGGAACATTATGGTTGGCGACCAATAATAACGGTATTGTTCATGTTTCGGGGAATATGGAGCAGCCGGATGCGCTTCGGTGTAAAAATTACTGTATTGAAAACGGTCTGTTGCCCGTTAATACACCTCTTTGTTTTTTATCGGATTCAAAAGGTCGTATCTGGGCGGGAACGGAAGGCAGCGGACTGTGTCTGTACGATCCTGAAAAAGATCGCTTTACATCGGTACATCAGCAGTATAACCTGCCGGGCGATGTGGTCGGAAGCATAGAAGAGGATGAGCTGGAAAATATCTGGATAGGAACCAATCAGGGATTGGCAAAATTAACGCTGACAGAAGAAAACGATGGTAAAGTCCGCATTTTCACGGTAGCGGATGGATTAGCTGATAATTTTTTCAATAAAAACGCCTCCTGTTACCGCAACGGCAGACTGTATTTCGGTTGCAGTCGCGGCATTGTCAGTTTCAGCGCCGATGTATCCAAAAACCGGAATGATATTTTGCTTCGTATTATCGATATATTAGTCGACGGAAAATCACTGGAACATTTTCCGGCAGAACAGCGGGCAAAAATAACCCCGTTTACCGCTGACTTTACACATGAACTTACTATTCCTGCGGGATACGACAATTTTACCATACGTTTTGCTTCACTGACCTATAATATGCCGCAGCAAAACAAATATGCGTACAGATTACAAAATTCCGACACCAACTGGCACTATACGGATGCCAATCAGCGTACTGCTTATTACTCTAACCTGAAACCGGGCACGTATGTTTTTGAGTTGCGCGCGACCAACGAAAACGGAGACTGGGGCGACATCCGCAGGATGCAGATCATCGTTGAACCGCCTTTCTGGGCTACATGGTGGGCTTATCTGCTTTACGCGTTGATTCTTACGGCAATCGTTACAACTATCATTCGGGAAGCGCGCCGCCGTTTATTGCTGCGGAATAAACTGCACCTACAGGAAGTCGAAAACACGAAGGTACAGGAATTAAACCACGTGAAGCTGCAGTTTTTCACCAATATTACACACGAGTTAATGACGCCGCTGACTATTATTTCCGCAACGTTGGACGAACTGAAAAATCAGATGCCGACATTTAATGAACTGTATCACACGATGGATATCAATGTAGAGCGCCTGATCCGTTTGTTGCAGCAGATTCTGGAATTCAGAAAAGCCGAGAGCGGAAACCTGCAATTACGCGTTGCAAAAGGTGATATCGCTCTTTTTGTGCGCCATGAAGCCGAAAGTTTCGAGCCGTTGATTCGCAAATTGCAGCTTCATTTTTCAGTTGTTTGCGAAAACGATATCATGGAAGCTTATTTTGATCGTGATAAATTAGATAAAATTCTGTACAACCTGCTCTCCAATGCCGCTAAATATAATAATAAGGAGGGCTTTATCCAGTTGGGCGTGAAATATTCATCCCGAAAAGGATTTGTTCTGATCTCCGTCAAAGACAACGGCAAAGGAATTTCCGAAGTGCAACAGAAGTCTTTGTTTCAACGTTTTTACGAGGGCGATTACCGCCAGTCGCATACGATCGGAACAGGTATCGGGTTATCGCTGGTGCGTGATCTGGTGGATTTACATCATGGCACGATCCGCGTGGAAAGCGAAGTCGGTAAAGGAACACAATTTTTTGTCGAGTTACCGATTGAACGGGAGGCCTATCCAAATGAAGAAATCATTGAAATTACGGAAATTTCGGCTGTAAAAAATCCAATTGCGGATCAGAACGAATATGAAAAGGCAGATGATTTCGCGCAAGAGTTGTCCGCATCTCCGCAAGTGTCTGACGCTGATGCGCCCTGCGTGCTGTTGGCCGAAGACAATGAAGAGCTACTTACTGTCATGGTGCGGTTGCTAAGCCGTGAATACCGTGTGCTGAAAGCGTCAAACGGCCGTGAGGCGTTAAATATCGTCAGGGATGAAGAGGTGGATATTGTCGTGTCGGATGTTGTGATGCCCGATATGAACGGGATAGAGCTGACACGGCAAATCAAAACGGATCGGGAGATATGTCACATTCCTGTTGTGTTGCTTACTGCCAAAAGCGCGGAAGAAGACCGTGACGAAGGATATACCGCAGGAGCGGATGCTTACCTGACCAAGCCGTTTAATCTTTCCGCACTTCATGCCCGTATCAAGAACCTGCTGAAAACAAAAGAACGGGTTGCAAGCGATTTTAAAAAACAGCTTGTTTTCGAGATAAAAGAGCTGAATTATACCGATATGGACGAAGAATTCCTGAAAAATGCCGTTAATTGTGTAAACCGCAACCTGAATAATACCGAATTCGATGTCCCGCAGTTTATTTCCGAAATGAACACCAGCCGCACGACGCTTCATAAGAAACTGAAATCGCTGACAGGGCTCAACGCGACAGGATTTGTGCGGAACATCCGTCTGAAAGCGGCCTGTCGGATTATGGATGAAAATAAAAACATTCGCATTTCCGATCTGGCATATTCCGTAGGATTTAATGACCCGAAATATTTTTCCATTTGCTTTAAAAAAGAATTCGGCTTGCAGCCGACAGAATACATTGACAAATACATAACAGACTAAAACAAGCATTAACCGTAAAGGTTGACACATGTTCCGAACAAGGGTAAAAAACATGTGTCAACCTGAAAAGACGATGTTTCAACTTGTTTTTGGGGGTGTACAAATACTTTTGCCCCCATTGAAACTTTAATGTCTAATTTAAAAAATACGGTTAATGAATTCTAATTCTAATGGAAAACATCAGTCACTCATTGTGATTTTGTTTTGTACAATGCTGCATTTTGCCGTTCCGGCAATTTACGCAGCTAACGACGTCCTTCCGGACGTGCATTCAACCCAACAAACGGGTCAGATCAAAGGAACGGTTATCGACGATCTCGGTGAACCTGTAATCGGCGCGACGGTTGTGGAAGAAGGTACAACCAACGGCACAACAACCGACGCGGAAGGTCGCTTTACACTCAATTGCGCAAAAGGCGCAAAGCTTGTCATTACTTATATCGGATATGTGGTACAAACCGTCGAGGCGATTCCCGATATGATTGTTGCACTTTCGGAAGACACGCAGGCGCTCGAAGAGGTGGTTGTTGTGGGTTATGGCACGATGAAAAAATCCGACCTGACGGGAGCTGTTGGCTCGGTTTCGGCCGAAAAACTGGCTGCGAGAGGCGCTACTCGTCTGGAAGACGCGTTGCAAGGCTCTGTGCCTGGCGTTAACATCACACAGTCCAACAGCCGCGCTGGCGGTAGCTTCAACATGCAGATCCGCGGACAGGCTTCTATCAATCGTGAATCTTCTCCGTTGTATGTGATCGACGGGGTGGTGTCTGAATCGATGGACTTTCTGAATCCCGAAGATATTGAGCGCGTAGATATCCTAAAAGATGCCTCTTCGACTGCTATTTATGGTTCGCGAGCTTCCGCTGGTGTGGTGATGATTACAACCAAAGGCTCAAAAGGCGCAGGAAAAGCACAAAGGGTATCGGTCGGTTATGATGGTTATTATGGCATAAAGGAGATTGCGCGGATGCCTGATTTTATGACTGCGGAAGAGTTTATGGATTATCGTTTCGCACGTTTTACAACGTTGGAAACAACAAAGTACGACGGTTCAGGCCGTGCGGGAGTCGACGCCAATGGAGTACCTCACTACAGTATTACTCAGGCCAATCTGGAAACAGCTTTTATGAAGCGTACAGGCGGAGCAGATTATCGCGACTCTAAAATTTATGAAATGCTGATGTCGGGCGAATCCAACGACTGGACAGACCTTGTGACCCGTACCGCTGCACAACAAAATCACTATATCAGCATTAACGGCGGAACCGAGAATACATCCTATCGCTTAGGAGTCGGTTATCAGGGAGAAGAAAATGTGTTTAAGCACAATGATTATTCACGTTACAATATCAAAGGAGCATACGACGTGACGGCATCCAAAGTGTTTGATGTCGGGTTTTCGGTTAATATGGCGTACAGCAAACAGGAAGACTTTCAGACAAATACCAGCTATTCTCCTTACGAAACAGCATTTTTGTTTAACCCATTTATTTCTCCTTACGACGCGGACGGAAAACTTATTCTGCAACCTGCATCAGGCGCTCCATTCGGTACATCGGCAGGATTTACTTCTGTCATTAATCCGCTGATTGGTATCGTGGATAAGAATTACACGGATGAAACCCGTCAATATAATGTGCTGACCAGCTTCTATCTGCGTGCTAATATCACTACAGACCTGAAAGCAACGACTACATTTTCGCCTGATTTTCAGTACTCGCGTCGGGGAATATTTAACGCAACGGGAGTGAATGACAATAATCCTGCCGGTTCGAGCTACTATTTTACCAATGGAATGAACTCGGCGGAGGTGATTATGTCACAGCGTCTGAACTGGACATGGGATAATCAGCTTGATTACAGCAAAACTTTCGGCGACCACTCTTTCAGCGGAATGGGACTTTTCTCCATGTATCGCTCCGATGAGGAAACTTACAGATTGAAAGGATTTGATATTCCTAACGATAAACTTTCGTACAACGCGCTGGAAACAGCAGCGTCGAGCGATAAAACCATAGAGTCTGCATTTACGCAGTCGACACTGGTTTCGGGTGCTTTTCGTGCGAACTATTCTTATAAAGGCAAATATATGGCGACGGCGACGGTACGTGCCGACGGCTCTTCCCGTTTTGCAGAAGGCAATCGCTGGGGTTGGTTCCCGTCGGCCGCGTTGGCATGGCGTATGTCGGAGGAAGGCTTCCTGAACGATATCAAATGGTTGAATAATCTGAAACTGCGTCTGTCTTACGGGGTTACAGGAAATAACAACGTAAGCGATTATGTGACGCACTATTCGGCAGCAGGGCCGAATTATGTCGTATTGGATGGTTCCGAAACGCAGGCTTATTATCCGAACGGATTGGTAAATACAGGTCTCCTCTGGGAAAAAGTAAAAGAGTTTGATTTTGGTGTGGATCTGAGCATACTGAAAAGCCGCGTCAACCTGACGGCGGACATTTATAATCGACTGTCGGACGGACAGATTATGGATCGTTCCGTTCCGCTTGAAACAGGCGAATCTACGGCTACATTTAATGTGGGTTCAGTAAGAAACCGTGGTATTGAGCTTGGATTGCAGTTGGGGGTAATCCGCAACAGCGAATTTCAGTGGGATGTGAATGTGAATTATTCACGCAACTGGAATAAAATTCTGGAACTTAGTAACGGAAAAGTGGATGAAGTAGCTTCCAGCCGCTTTATCGGTCAACCGCTCAATTCATTGCGTGATTATACCCACACCGCCGTAATAACCGACAAAGGGGTTACAATGAAAACAAAAGACGGTAATATTCACTACACTTTGCAGGAACTGTATGACAAATATGGCTCTGCCTACCGATGGTATGAAGGTCAGGTTGCGGTAAACGACTGGAACAACGACGGACAGATAACCGACGAAGACAAGCAAATCTATGGCTGCACCGACCCGAAATGGATCGGAAGTCTCAGCACAACGCTGAATTACAGGAATTTCGATTTTTCCGTGATGATTTATACCAAACAGGGACAATGGACACGCAGTTATTTTCATGACAGATATATGAATTACGGGGACCGTGGTCAGCAGAAAATAGCTATGGATTTCTATGTTCCTGCAGGAACTCCCGTTTTTGACCATGCAACAGGTGATATTATCCTGACTACCGAAACTAAATACGGCAAGTATCCTTACCCGAATAATTCAGACAATTCGGCAGGCGGATATTTCTCTACGAACGGCAGTGCGAAAGGAGAAGGATTTCAATATCAGAAATCGTCGTTTGTAAAAGTGAAAAACATCACCTTAGGCTATACATTTCCCAGACAATGGATTTCCAAGATCGGAGTACAGCATTTTCGCCTTTATCTGAATGTGCTTAATCCATTTTGTTTTACCGACTACGAAGGTTTTGATCCCGAATGGGCAAGCGCCACACTGACCAATGGCGGCCCCGCTTCGGTAACATATCAGATGGGTGTAAATATCAAGTTCTAAATTTAATAAAAGGATAATCAAAATGAAAAAAATCATATATAAAATAATGATATTGATTTGCTCCGCAACCATTGTAGGTTGCGAGGATTTTCTCACGACCGAGAACAAATCAAGTGTATCGGATAAGGAACATTTTTCGACGGAGGCAGGATTCGAAACCCTTGTGGCCAACGCGTATGAAAAGCTACGCGCCGTTTACGCCGTATCAAGTTACACGACCTATTTTCAGGCAGGAACCGACATGTATGGCGACGCACGTGTAAAAATCAACGACGAACTGCACGAATACGAAACGCTGAATCCCGAAAACAGCTCCATGAAAACGCTTTATGCCGATTGCTACAAAGGCATCCGCGCGGCCTACGCGGTAAAATACTATGCCGACGATGCGAATATCAGTGACGCTTTGCGCAGAAAACGGGTAGACGAAGCCCGTGTAGTAGCTGTACAGTTCTACTATATTCTGGTAAATACATTCGGAGGAGTTCCTTTGATGAAAGAATATGTAGCTGATATTGAAACAGGCTATCCGCGAGCGACTGCAACCGAAGTTTATGCGTATATGATTGAGGAGCTGGAAGATATCATCGCGATAGGAGCGCTTGAAGCATCGACAGCAACGAAAGGCGGAGGCAGGGCAAGTATTGAAGCGGCACGGGCTTTACTGGCTCAAACCTATCTGGCGGCGGGCTGGGACTTGGATAAAAGCGATTATTTTTTGAAAGCGGCGCAAGCGGCCGATGCCGTCATAGCGGGACGAAGCCTGACGACGCGCTTTGCCGACCTTTGGAACTCCGATTACAACGGCGATTACAGCGGCGACGATAACGAAGAATTTCTCTGGGATGTGGAATATGATCATGCCACGGCAAGTAGCCCGCAAGGTGGCGGACATTGCTGGAGTACCTTTTACGTAAATTATATCGGTGCGGGAAATGATGGCGGAAAGAGTTCAAGGTCGGCCTTTATTGCAACTTTGCATGCGCTGAAATGTTTTGAGAAAGGAGATGTGCGCTACGATGCAACATTCATGAAAGAACTGCCTGAACTTACCAACGCGCAGTATTCATACTGGGATTTCTACAAAAACGGAGGCAGTTTTACCGGTACGCCAATCAAGCGTTATTATCCTGCATGGTACGAAACGGAAGAAGATATCGAAGCATGGAAAAGTATTGATCCCGAAAACCGTATGGATACATGGATTATTCCGATGGCCGAGATCAGCCGTGATCCTCAGAATTATACAGGGGGTGATATTACATACGAACAGATGGTTGCTTATAATTACGGCGGTTCTCCCTGTCGTAAATTTGATGACAGCTATACGCTCAAAAATTTATACTCCGACAAAGACGATTACCGTGATATTCATATCATCACCCTGTCGGAAATATTTCTGGTAGCTGCTGAGGCCTACCTGAAAGCAGGTGATAACCAGACAGCGCTGACACGCCTGAATGAAGTACGCCGCCGCGCCGAACTGGCCGATGCCACATCCGTTGATATTGACGCGATCCTGAAAGAGCGCGTATGCGAACTGTTCGGACAAGGCTCGCGGTGGTTTGACTTACGACGCACACAAAAGTTAGTTGAATACAATAATCTGTACAACAAACGAATAGAAGGACGTGCGCAGCAAGTGATCGGACAAAAATTGCTCCGTCCGATACCACAGGGTGCGATTGATGCGAATGATCAAATGAGCAGCGCAGATCAGAATCCCGGATATTGAACCATTTTACATGCTTTTGTACATTTGCACATATCCGCCTGATTTTTAAAATATAATTTTGTAAAAAAATGAACACCAACATGATCCATTTTCGCCCGTTATTGTTAATCGTCGTTTTTATATGCAGTCAGTTTATCTCCGCAAACGATTTTGTATGGTACAACGGAAAACAGGCAATAACATATTCTGTCAGCGAATCGGTCACTCCTGTCGTAGACATTGCACTTGGTATGTTTTCCGATGATCTGGAACAAGTCACAGGAAAAACACCACGGAAAATGTCAGATAAAGAGGCTGTTATACGCATCATTCAGTTAAACGACAAGGCTGTCTCCGAAAAGGAAAAGCAGGAGTTGCAAAAACTGGGTGTTCCCGTCGGCCGTTTGCAGGCTAAGAAAGATGCGTTTTTTATCTCCATTTCAGGAAAATCAGACGGAAAACATATACTGGTAGCAGGAAGTAACGGACGCGGAACGGCCTACGGTATTCTGGAACTGTCACGCAAGGCAGGTGTTTCGCCCTGGGTCTGGTGGGGAGATGTGACGCCCGAAAAGAAAAGCCGACTTACTCTTCCTGCTGATTATGAAACTTTTCAAAGTCCGTCGGTAGAGTACAGGGGCATTTTTCTGAACGACGAAGACTGGTCGCTGCAACCATGGAGCTGGAAACATTTCGAACCATCCGATACGCCTGGCAGGATTGGTCCGCGAACCTATAAGGAAATATTTAAACTTTTGCTCCGCCTGAGATCCAACGCAATCTGGCCTGGCATGCATGGTATGACCACTCCGTTCTATTTTGTTCCTGGAGCAAAGGAGGCGGCCGACAGCTGTGGTATTGCGATCGGAACCGCGCACTGCGAACCGTTGATGCGCAATAATGTAGGCGAATGGGACGAAAAAGTAAGAGGAGAGTACAATTATATAACCAACAAAAGCGCGGTAACGGAATACTGGACGGAGCGGCTGAAAGAAGCGCATGACTATGAAAATATCTATACGATAGGTATGAGGGGCGTGCACGACAGTGGCATGGAAGGCGTGAAAACCCTGCAGGAAAAAACCGATGCACTACAACAGGTGATCGACGACCAGCGCAAGTTGCTGGCGGAATACGTAAATTCCGATGTAACAACAATACCTCAACAGTTTGTACCTTATAAAGAGGTGCTCGAAATTATGGAAAACGGACTGAAAATTCCCGATGATGTGATATTGACGTGGTGTGACGATAACTACGGTTATATGACACGGCTGAGCGATGCGGAACAGCAGAAGCGTAACGGAGGAGCAGGCGTGTATTATCATCTCCAGTACTGGGGACGTCCACACGATTATATGTGGTTGAGTACGATACAGCCAGGGCTCATTTATAACGAAATGAAGCAGGCATACGATACACATGCGCGCCGACTGTGGATTGTGAATGTGCACGATATGAAAACAGCCGCTTACAATATGGAACTTTTTCTGGATATGGCATGGGATATCCATGCGATATCCGCGTCGACGCTGAATAAACACCATGAAGACTGGTTGTGCCGCGAATTCGGTCAGGAAGCAGGACGGAAATTATTGCCTGCCATGCTTGAGTTTTATCGTTTATGCGGTATACGAAGTCCTGAGTTCATGGGCTGGAATCAGGTCGAACTTGATAAAAGAAAATATGCGCGGGGCTGGTCGCCCGTAATTGATACCGAGTTCAGTCTGACTGAATTCGGGAGAGAACTGGATCGGTATCTTGAAGATTATGAGAAAATTAAAGTCATTGTATCGGAAGTGGAAACCATCATCCCTGCCGAACGCAAAGACGCTTTTTTTTCGCATATCAAATATCCTGTTTTCGGGGCAGCGGCCATGAGTACGAAGATGCTGGAAGCACAAAGAGCACGTTCCATTGCCGCAGCAAATTATAATCCCGAACGCTGGACGCGTGAGGAAACATTAATGAAAGCATGTGCCAAAAGTATGAATGCCTATTTTGAAATCCGCAGATTGACAGACTACTACAACAACGAGATGGCTGGCGGTAAGTGGAAGTATTCGATGTGTTTTAATCCACGCGATTTATATGTATTTTATCCGCCAAATCTTCCCATGGGAGTCACCGAATCGGAAATCAAGACTTATCTCTCTATGGACAATCCGAAAGCAGCTCCTTTACAGAAAGCGGCGAATGACTCTTGTATTGTTCTGAATGCTTCCTCCTATACAGCTGCGGAAGACGGAGTTATAAAAATTCAGTCGCTCGGACACAGCATGAATGCCGTTTCCCTGCCCAAAGGAAAAACAATCTCCTATGAATTTAACTGCGAGTGGGAAGGAGAAGCTGTTTTGCGTATGGCCGTAATTCCGACCCAACCCAACGATCAAGGCGATATTCGTTTCAGCGTAAGCATCAATGGCGAAGAACCGCAGATCCACTCATTTAAGGAGCCTTTCCGTTCCGAATCGTGGAAGCAGAGCGTACTTCGCGGGCAGGCGCTTCGGGAAACAAACCATGTTCTGACAAAAGGGAAGCACACCCTGACAATCAAGGCGTTGGATAATCACATCCTGATTGATCAGTGGATGCTTGATTTCAAACCGGAACGTCAATTTTATGTATTCCCTGTTGAACCGGCATATTAATTTAAAAATCCAAACAATAATAAAAAACGAGACAATGATGATTAAACGATGTATTGGAACAATCCTGCTTACTTTCGCTTCTGTTTTTTTGCAGGCGCAGCGGACCGAAGTGCAATACCTGTCAGGTACAGGATCAGATGATCAGACAGACTGGGAGTTTTTCTGTACCGGCGGCCGGAACAGCGGCGAGTGGACAACGATCAAGGTGCCTTCGAACTGGGAACCACAGGGATTCGGAGCTTTTAACTTCGGCCGTGATAAAGATAAAGCCGACGAACAGGGTTTTTATAAAACGAGATTTCAATTGCCGGATAAATGGCGCAAAAAACGTATTTATATTGTATTCGAAGGTTCGATGACCGATACCGAAGTGAAAATCAACGGACGCTTGGCCGGCCCTGTCCATCAGGGAGGTTACTATCGTTTCAAATATGAAATTACATCGCTTGTTCGTTTCGGCCATGACAACGTGCTCGAAGTAAAAGTAAGCAAGGTTTCCGCGGATGAAAGCGTCGAGGCGGCAGAACGGTACGCCGACTACTGGGTTTTCGGAGGCATTTACCGCCCCGTTTACTTAGAAGCGATGCCACAGCAACATATGGAATACACGGGTATTGACGCCCGGATGGACGGTTCGGTTAGGGCAGAGATTAATCTTCAAAATCCGTTGAAACAATTCGAAGCCGAACTGACGATAACCGATCTCAACGGTCATACGATCGGCACGGTAGCAGGTAGTCATAATGGCAAAGCCGTCAAACAGTTGGTGATTGAGGGAAAAATGAACGATGTTAAACCTTGGTCAGCCGAATTTCCGAATCTGTATAATGTCACCATAGCGCTCAAACAGAATGGCAAAACCTTGCACGAAGTAACAGACCGGATCGGTTTCCGTACGGTAGAGGTACGCGCACAAGACGGTATCTACGTAAACGGTGAAAAAATCGTATTCAAAGGAGTCAACCGCGCTTCATTCTGGCCCGCGACGGGACGGACGACTTCACGGGCGATCAGCATCCGCGACGGTGAACTAATCAAGGAGATGAATATGAATGCCGTGCGAATGTCGCATTATCCGCCGGACAAACATTTCCTTGAAGTATGTGATTCGCTGGGACTGTACGTAATCGACGAACTTTGCTCCTGGCAAGCACCGGCCTACAATACAAAAGTAGGATGTAAGTTGTTGCGTGAGATGATTACACGCGATGTCAACCACCCTTCGATTGTGCTTTGGGCGAATGGTAACGAAGGAGGTTTCAACTTCGATCTCGACCCGCTGTTTAAGGAGTTGGATATACAAAAGCGGGCTGTTCTTCATCCCTGGGCGCAGTCCGACCGGATTAATACGGTGCATTATATCGCTTACGGTGTAGGCATCCGCAATATGTTTAACGGACGGGAGATCTTTGTTCCAACCGAACAGTTGCACGGACTTTACGATGGCGGACATGGAGCCGGTCTGGACGATTTCTGGAATTATGTGCAGATCAGTCCGTTGTCGGCCGGGGCATTCCTCTGGGATTTTGTCGATCAGGGCGTAGTACGTCCCGATCTGAATGGTGTTCTTGATACGGGTAACGATCAGGGCGCCGACGGCATTGTCGGGCCATATCGTGAAAAAGAAGGGAGTTTTTACACCGTTAAGGAAATCTGGTCGCCAGTTTTTATGGAAAAGAAAATCATCACCCCGCTTTGGAACGGTAAACTCCGGATCGAAAACCGCTATGCTTTCACCAATACTTCACAGTGCACATTCTCCTATGAACTGTCTCAGATACGTGGTTTCGCAGAACGTGATATCCGGAAAACAAGCGGAAGAATTACTTCACCCGATATCGAGGCGGGTCACCGCGGACAACTGGCGCTCGATTTGCCCGCTGACTGGTACGATTATGATGTGTTGTATGTTACGGCAAAAGATCCCTACGGACACGAATTGTTTACCTGGAGTTTCGAAATCGACGGCACAAAAAAACATCTGGACCACCTACTCCCGGTAGCCAACGGTTTTGTCACACCCCGTGAATCAGGCAATGCCTGGGAATTCTCAGCAGCCGGAACAACAGTGCATATTGATAAAACAACAGGCTTGCTTCAATCCGTAAATTCAGCAGGAAAGCATATTCCGCTTGAAAAAGGCCCCATCCTGCTGACCGAAAAAGAGATTACTCCCGGCACAATAGAATCCCTAACGGAAGCGGACGGAATTCCACGTCTCCGCATGACTTATACTTTCGAAAGTAAACGCCACATCTACAACTTCGATTGGGCAATGCGCGAGGACGGCGTGTTGCAACTTACCGTACATTATACACCGGAAGATAAGGTCAGTATGTCGGGTATCACATTTAACCTCCCCGAAGAAGGTGTAACAGGCGTTTCGCTGATCGCCAACGGTCCCTACCGTGTTTACGGAAACCGGATGAAAGGCGGTACGCTTAATCTATGGAATAAAAAATATAACAATACGATCACAGGCGAGAGCTGGGATTATCCGGAATTCAAAGGTTACTATTCGCTCTTCCACGCCATGCGCCTGGATTGTCCGACACCGTTTGAAGTATACTGCAATGCGGACGATATTAATCTGCACCTTTTTACGCCGGAGGCCCAAAAAGGTCACTTTTCCCGTCCGGAGAACGTAACACATCCGCCTTACCCGTCCGGAAATCTCTCTTTTATGGCGGCTATCCCACCGGTAGGTTCAAAGTTTGTAGGTCCCGAAAACCTCGGGCCACAATCGCAGCTTCACCGCCACGCAGGCCATTTAACTGAAAACGATGTCAATATGACACTTTACTTTAAATTTCAATAACAGCCGGAAATCGGCACGATTATACAGCAAAAACATCAGGAATAAGATAGTTTTTAAGACATAAGGATTGTTTCAGACAACGGGAGAGGATTTGCAAAAATTCTCTCCTATCTGTTTTATGTTCATTTATTAACAATAATATTCATATCTTTGCTATCACACTTTAGGGATTGACAGTTTCAAAGAAGACGATTATTATTAAGATATGACATTTAAAGAATTCTACATTCTCTGGTATTCGCGCATGAAATATTTTGCTTGCGAGTATGTTATATCAGAAAACGATGCAGAAGATATTGTACAGGATATCTTTCTGGAATTATATGCAAAATATGATTCGCTGGCAAATCGTGTAAATCTGGTCGCTTATCTGTTTACCTCCATAAAGAACCGCTGTATTGATCATTTGCGCCGTAAAATAATCGAACAGGAATCGCTGAATCACTTGCATGAAGAAAACATATTGACATTACGAATGAAGTTTGATTCGCTGGATATTCTGGAAGACGAACTGTTTGTCGACAATAATATAGAGAATCTGATAAATAAAGCATTAGACGCATTACCCGAGCGCTGTCGCGAAATTCTTGTAAAACACAAACTGGAGGGGATGAAGCAGAAAGAAATCGCCGAAGAATTGAATATTTCGCTCAAAACCGTCGAAAACCAACTGACAATTGCCTACAAAAAAATGCGCGAAGAACTGAAACATTGTTCGGTCTTATTGCTGTTTTTATTTAATTAATAATACAATAATCTTATTTTTTAGTAACAATACCTTCGTTATCTATAACAAATGTTCTTTCAAGCACAAAATCTTTTTCATTCACCTCAACATCATATTCGACAAAGTAAAAATTAGTATTCTCTTTAATCATCCTGTAGCTAATCGTGTATATTGTATTTTTATCCATTGAGATCAATTCATTCTCTACGTCTTTTACAACAGGTGGATATAGACGCGAAGTATAAGAAGGGAGAAATATGGCATTGTCGCTTTTTCTCACAAAATAATGATATTGGGTATTGTAGTTATATTCTTTGAAAGAATCTCCAGTCCCTTTAAAAATCCGTATAGAAACTGGATAAAACAACTCTTCTCCATCTTGTACAAATCCAACTTTGGGTGTCAAATTCACTGGTTTTTCATCATCATCCTCACTGCAACTCACAAAACTGATAGTGAACATGAATAGTAACATCCATATTAAGTTTTTTGTTTTCATCGGTTCCATATAGATACTTTTAATATTCGTTTATTTACTTGGCAAATATAGTGAATGTATCCTTATTTAACCAAACACACATGTTTTTTCTTAAAAAAAACACTTTTCTTTTAGGGGGTTTTTGAATCCCGTCCGTTAACTGTAATAAATATCTGAAAAGCATGGACGAACGAATTATACGCTATTTTGATGGTGAATTGACTGAAAACGAAAGGATTCTTCTTCTGAAGGAACTGAAGACTAATCCTGAGTTGAAAGGTGATATGCTGCATTATCAGAACATGAAAGCATTCTTCTCCCTTTCTCCGGAAAATATAAATACGGAAAGCGGTGTCGAAAGATATCAATCACTGATGAAAATACAGCAAAAGAGAAAAGTAGTGACGATTGTGAAAACGACAATGAGTTATGCCGCTATCTTTTGCCTGATTGTGATAACGACCTGGATGATTGCAAAATCCGGCGATATTCAGGATCAGGCATCTCAGACAGCAAGTATGCAGGAGTTGTTTGTGCCGGCCGGTCAGCGGGCTAAACTGACACTGCCGGATGGTTCCGTTGTCTGGCTGAACGCAGGTTCCACATTGTCATATCCCTCATTTTTCGGTGAAGAACGAAAGGTGAAATTAACAGGAGAAGCCTATTTTGATGTAGCAGCTAATCCGGATAAACCGTTTATTGTTTCTACCGAATTGATGGATATTAAGGCGCTGGGAACAGAGTTTAATGTGTACAGTTATTCGAAGGCCGAATATACAAGTACCTCCCTGATCAATGGTTCTGTAAAGGTGTACCAGCCTGCAAAAGAAAAAGAAGGGATTACTCTGGCACCCAATCAACAGTTATTTTTTGAGAATGGACAATTCAGAGTGGAAACGGTTGATAACGATGATCTGTTGTGGAGAGACGGGATTTATAGCTTTAAAAAAGAGCGTCTGAATGTAATTGTGAAAAAACTGGAATTATATTACGATGTTGATATCGTCGTCAAAAATCCGCAAATACTTCAGTATGAGTATTCCGGAAAATTCCGTCAACGCGACGGAATCATGGAAATATTACAAATTATTCAAAAAATACATAAGTTTAAAATAGAAAAGGATGAAGACCTGAATCAGATTAGAATTACCTGAGAAATAAATAGATTATTAACCATTAACCTGTATGTGCCTATGAAATAAATCCTGAAAAACAAATGCTCAAAAAATCGGCAGATGCTGTCACATCCACCGATCAAGTATAAGCAAACACATTCGCGAAAAAACTTAGTATTCACTTAATTCAACAAAGATATGAAAAGAAATCCTTTGTTAACACATTATTTATGTATAAAAACATTTAAAGATATACCACGTATCATGAAAATATCCATGTTTTTCCTGTTTATTTGTGTATTCCAACTGATCGCATCAAACAGTGAAGCGCAAAATGCCATTGTAACCCTGTCTTCCAATAAAATAACTTATGGAGAGTTAATCAAAGAAATAGAGAAACAGACTGATTATCTGGTTGTTTACAGCAACAGTGAGATCAATTCCACAGAAACATTACGTGTTAAAAATAAAACATCGAAAGTTTCTGATTTTCTGGCAGATGTAATTTCGGCAGATAACAGTCTGAAATATGAATTTGAGAATGATTATATCGTTCTTTCTAAAAAAATGATTTTTAATACGGCTCAGCAAACGGGACGTAGAATTACCGGTAAGATTTTAGACAACGAAGGTGAACCGATCAGCGGAGCCAGTATTGTTGAAACAGGAACGACTAACGGTACGATTACAGATATAGACGGCAACTACAGTTTGCTGGTTCAGGGTGACCCTGTATTAAGAATCTCGTATATCGGCTATACCGTTCAGGAAGTGGAATCGGCCGGAAAGAATGAAATCAATATCATTTTAACGGAAGATACACAAGCGCTTGAAGAAGTGGTTGTCGTCGGCTATGGGACTGTCAGAAAAAGAGACCTGACCGGTTCTGTCGGGTCGCTTGACGCCGGAGTTATTTCAGCAGCATCGGTTACGACTGCCGTAGGAGCTATGCAGGGAAAAATCGCCGGAGTAAATATCGAAAAAAATGTGGCAAGACCGGGTGGTAGCTACAACATTACAGTGAGAGGGCTAAGCTCCATCAACAACAACTCCGGCCCCCTTTACGTGATTGACGGAATACCGACAACGGCCGACATGAATGATCTGAATCCGAGTGATATTGAGAAAATCGATGTTTTGAAAGACGCTTCGGCTACAGCAATTTACGGATCAAGAGGAGCGAACGGAGTCATTATCGTCACCACCAAAAGGGGTAAGGAAGGACGGTTCAGTATTCAGTATGACGGAAATGTCGGGTTCCGCGTTGCCAGTAATTTGCCCGACATGATGAACGGCGAGGAATATGTACAATTCCGTACCGACCTGTACAACAATATGGGGAGAAGCACTGACCGGTCAAATGCCGACTTTTTTACTGCGGACGAATGGGCGATAATTGATAACGGAAACTACACAGACTGGATTGATCTTGTTCTCAGAACCGGTCTGCAGACCAGTAATACGGTAACCGCATCAGGTGGCGATGAAAAAGGAACATTTTCAATAGGTCTCGGTCAACTGAAGGAAGAAGGCACGATTCACGGCCAGGATTACAACCGGTACAATATGCATTTAAACGTAAACCGTAAGTTTCTTAATGTATGGGAAGCAGGTGGTAGTCTGTATTTTACACACAGTGTCCAGAATGAAGGGAGTTATGAAACGTTAAGATCCGCCTATCGTTTACCTCCTGTGGCAACTCCATATGATGAAGATGGGAATCTGGCATTTTATGTTTATCGGAATGATGCCGTATCAAATCCAATGTTGGAATATAGTGAAGATGGTGAACACCGGGAAAACCGAAGGTTCAGGGCTTTCGGAAATCTATATTTACAGGTGGAGCCGATTGCAGGCTTGACACTTCGTTCACAAATAGCGCCTCACATGATCTACAAAAGAAACGCTACTTATATCGGAGTAAATGCAAAAAATTCCAATGGGAAAACCGAGAGCACAACCGCTACTTACCTTCAAAATAACTATTGGAGCTATGTGCTGGATAATCAGATAAATTATGCAAAAAATATAGATAAACACAATTTCAATGTGAATTTTGTGCATAGTATTCAGTTTGAACAAACGGAAGAATCGAATCAGGCAGCAAGAAATTTGCCATACAATAGCAAATGGTACAATCTGGATGCAGCTACAATGAGTGATATTACATCATCTACGACCGACTACACACAAGCCTCCATGGTCTCTTTTCTGGGAAGACTTCAATACTCATGGGACAGCCGGTATCTGCTCACTGTTTCAGGGCGTTATGACGGCTCGTCCAGACTGGCCGAAGGTAATAAATGGGCGTTTTTCCCGTCTGCGGCATTGGCTTGGCATATCGGTGAGGAGGATTTTCTGAAAAGTTTTGAAAAATTAAGTCATTTGAAGTTACGGGTGAGTTATGGTATGACCGGAAATGACGCAGTCGCCATATACGGAACACAATCCGGCGTAAGTCAAATGTATTACGATTTCGGAGGTACTGCGTCTACATCCTATTATAAAAGCGGTCTGGCGAATCAGAATCTTACCTGGGAAAAAACTTATGAAATAAACGCAGGGCTTGATTATGGATTTTTCAATAACCGTCTTAGCGGCTCGTTCGATATCTATCAACGCGACGCCAAAGACCTGATTATGAAACGTAATCTGCCGAGTACAAGCGGCTGGAGTTCCGTCTGGGATAATATCGGCTGGGTCAGAAACCGGGGGCTTGAAATAGGGCTGAATACAATGAATATTGTAACCAAAGATTTTTCATGGGCGACAAATGTAATTTTCGATGCGAATAAAAACGAAATCATCGAACTCTATGGTGAAAAAAATGACGATGTCGGAAATAAATGGTTTATCGGACAGCCTGTCCGGGTAAACTACGATTATGTATTTGACGGTATATGGCAGGAAAGCGAAGCCGCCGAAGCTGCTAAATATAATCAGAAACCGGGGCAGGTAAAGGTAAAAGACCTTGATAACAATGGTGTTATTGATGCGAATGATAAAAAAGTAATCGGGCAAAGAGACCCTAAATGGACCGGTAGTATTACAAATACCTTTACTTACAGAAACTTTGATTTTTCATTTAATGTGTATACACGGCAGGGGGCGCAGTTACAGAGTACTTTTTTATCAGCATTTATGAGCCTGGAAGGAAATTATAAAAATTTAGATGTTGATTACTGGACTCCCGAAAACCCATCAAATAAATATCCTCAACCGGGTAATAAAGGGCAGTATTTTGACGCACTTCGTTATAATGACGTTTCTTTTGTAAGAGTAGGAGATATAACTTTGGGATATACTTTGCCCAAAAAGGTGTTAAATAAAATGAATATTAAAAACCTGCGGGTTTATTTTACAACGAACAACCCGTTCACATTTACTTCATATAAAGGATATGATCCTGAATGGGCTACCCAGAATACCTGGGGCGAATCGACCGGTTACACAACTTATTTATTAGGGCTTAAACTTGAATTTTAAATATGAATACAATGAAAACATTATTGAAATATATTCTCATTTTATGCTTTTTATCAGGCATTGCTTCGTGTGAAGATTTTTTACGTGAAGACAACAGAAGCAATATAGATTCAGATAGTTATTTTGCGGAAGCTACCGCTTATGAATCTTTGGTGAGCGCTTCATATTCAACATTAAGGAGTGTATGGAGAGCCGATCCATGGCTATTTTGTCTGGGTGTTGACATTTATACCCGTGGTGAGAGCGAACTGCGCAGCGGCTCCTACGAAAACAGGGATGTATACAGTCGACAGCTTAATGAATATAATGATTTAAATTCAACAAATTCCTTTGTCTCAGATTTTTACGCAGCTGTATATAAGGCTATACAAACCTGTAATACAGCCATTGCACGAGCTGAAAAAGTAACAGGCTTAACGGATGCGAGAAAAGAACAGCTTGTTGCAGAAGTTAAGTTTTTAAGAGCTTATTATTACTACTTGTTAGCGGAACAATTCGGAGGAGTTCCCCTTGTATTGGATGAAATAAATACAGCAATTACTCATTTTGAACGGGATACGGAAGAAGATGTTTTCCGGTTTATTATCAGCGAACTGGAGGCTACCGTAGGTATCCTTCCGGAAACGCCGGAACAATTCGGCCGCGTAACAAAAGGTGCGGTAAAAAATTTGCTTTCGTTGGTATACCTGACCAGAGGTTATAAATCGTATGCCGGCTCGAGTGATTTTTCACTTGCAGCGTCTTATGCAGATGAAGTGATTAATAGCGGTCAATATTCACTGCTTTCTTCATTTGAAGAGGTATTTGCTCCCGGCAATGAGGAAAATAAAGAAATTATCTTTTCTATTCAGTATGATGCCGGTTCGCTGAGTTCTTACACTTCCGGTAATGGACAGAATGTTCATTTTGGTTGGGAATTATGGACAAAAGTGCTTGGAGGATTTGAGAGAGGAAATACGACTTATAACTGGAAGAAATCTCAATTTACGCCTACTCAATTCCTATATTCTTTGTTTGATACTGAAGCAGATAGTCGTTATGATGTGACGTTTTTAAGTACGTTTTATGCTACGGCTGATGATGTGTCAACAGGTGTCAGAAAAGGGGACTTAAGAACTTATTTTCCAAAATATGATCAACCTTTTACAGTACAAGACTCTCTTGATTTTATGGCTCAACATCCTAATGCTATTATTATAACCAAAAGTCGTTGGATACAGGATATTGAAGGTCTCGGAGGAACCGGTATGGTTCCTATGGTCTGGAAGTTTTATGATCCCGATGCGCCATTTCCGGATAATAATACCGGATACACGAGTACGCGTGACATCTTTCTTTTCAGGCTGGCAGAAACTTATCTGATAGCTGCGGAGGCGTATCATAAATTGAATAATAACGATAAAGCTGTGGAAAGAATAAATTCCGTCAGACAAAGGGCTGCAATTCCGGGTAATGAAGCCGCCATGACAATTCCGGCTTCTGATGTTACGCTGGATTTTATTCTGGATGAACGCGCCCGAGAATTAACAGGAGAATATAAAAGATGGATGGATCTGAAACGCACCGGCAAGTTAATTGAACGTACACTGTTATATAATAATCTGGCGCAAAGGACAAACAGAATGGAACCTCATCATCTTCTGCGACCTATTCCGCAAACTGTAAGAGATCAGGATTCGGGTGATTTTCCGCAAAACCCGGGGTATAATTAAAAAAAGAAAGAGTATGCCGGAAATTCCTGTTCCGGTTAGAAACGAACCTCCGGCATACTCTTCCCAAAAACCTATCTGCTGCAAGTAGCCGGTAATCAATCCAAATAAATAATAGTATGAGAATTCTATCAGTATTTATATTCACTTTTGTATTGGCAATCCTTAATGGTTTTGCACAGGATATAGTCATTCCGGAAAACAGACAGGGTGATCTGGGGAATGGTTATTATATGAATCCCGTAATGGGAGGTGATTACCCTGATCCTACAATCGTCCGGGACGGGGATGATTACTATATGACCCACTCTTCTTTTAATTATTTACCCGGATTAGTCGTGTTTCATTCCAAAGATCTTGTAAACTGGCAACCGATCAGTTTTGGGTTAAAAGAGTATTTGGGTTCGGTATGGGCTCCCGATATTGTAAAACACAATGACAAATATTATATCTATTTTACGGTATCTCACCACCCGCAATATTTTAATTATGTGATTTGGGCCGACTCTCCGCATG
The DNA here is from genome assembly GCA_031285685.1 of Tannerella sp. Taxonomy (GTDB): domain Bacteria; phylum Bacteroidota; class Bacteroidia; order Bacteroidales; family Tannerellaceae; genus Tannerella. The sequence goes on along the minus strand of JAITVS010000144.1, from coordinate 452 downwards.
GCCCCTGGAGCCGCCCCATTGATCTTAAGATCGGCAATATAGATCCTTGCCATATCGTTGGCGAAGATGGTATCCGATGGTTGTTTCTCAGTGGCGGTAACCGTGTGAGATTAACAGATGATGGCCTTTCGGTCATTCCGGATACATTTGAAAAAGTCTATGATGGATGGAAATACCCTGTAGATTGGATAACAGCATGCTTTTGTCTTGAAGGGCCCAAGCTGAAATATATCAACGGATATTATTATTTCCTCAATGCGCAAGGTGGTACGGCCGGCCCTCCGACAAGTCATATGGTTGTTGTTGCCCGCTCCAGGTCAATCAACGGTCCGTGGGAAAATTCGCCTTACAATCCCGTAGTGCGGACCTGGAACAACAACGAACATTGGTGGTGTAAAGGTCACGGCTCACTGATAGATACTCCCGATGAAGAATGGATGCTGGTATACCAT
>JAITVS010000059.1 GCA_031285685.1 Tannerella sp. | reverse complement strand
CTGTGATACCTTTTTTATATTCCATATCTCAATATATATTCATATTTAATTCATTATCAGGCAAAAATGGAGTCATTAATTCTATCGGATTATTGTATTCAAGTTTTGGAGATACGGTTGTTAGTCCGTCAACAACATATTCGATAATACAGTTTCTATTTTGTATAATTTCGGATAAAAGATTGTCGTTTTCCAAATCCGTTATTGACAGCTTATAATATTTAAGATTGTAAGATTGTGATAAATATTTTATATCAGGGATACAATATCCGCCTTCTTTTGTCGTACCACTCATCCTTCCCTGAAAATATAATCTCTGAAATTGTGTAATCATGCCTAATGAATTATTATTCATTATGATCACTTTTATTGGTAAGTTATACTGTGATATCAGCATTAAGGATTGTAATGCAATATGAAATCCTCCATCTCCGTTTATGGAATAGATATTTGCATCCGGATTAGCAAACGCTATACCGATTGATGCGGGAATAGAAAATCCCATAGGCGCCAATCCCCCGCTGGTGATAAACTTCTGTCTCTTTTTTAACGAAAGCGTCTGTGCCGCCCACATTTGGTTCTGCCCGATATCTGCACAAAAAATATCGCCTTCTTTACTGATCTCTGATAATTTCTGAATGAGCCTGTACGGTGATTTATTTTCAACAAAGCGCTCTATTTCATTGTTCTGATTATAATTTGTTTTTAGTGTTTTTACAAAATTCAGCCATTTGTCGACTTTTTGCATCTTTAAGTCAATGCCGTTTAATTGATGAAGAAAAGAAAATACGTCGGAATGAACTTTCAATCGATTATTTAATCGATTATGAATAAGTTCATTTTTGTCTATATTCACATGTAGAATTTTTCCATCAGGCATAAATTTTCCAATAATACCGGTTTGTCTTATATCCAAGCGCGTTCCTAATGCTAATAACAGATCAACTTTAGAGATGGCCATGTTTGCACACCGGTTGCCGTAACTACCGATCATTCCTAAGTAATTGCCGGATTGTTCGTCGATCGCCCCTTTGCCCATTAACGAAGAGACTACCGGGATCTTTGTTTTTATGGCAAACAGATCCAGTTCTTTTTTTGTTTTTTCATTCTGGCATCCGGCTCCGGCCAGAATCATAGGATACTTTGCGTTTTCAATTAAGTCAATAACTTCTTTGATATCGTAATCATAGTTGTTATTTTCTCTTATATCAAATGATTCGAGAGTTTCAGGATCGATTTCTGCCCTCTGGATATCCATCGGGATATCTAATAATACCGGTCCCGGTCGTCCTTCTCTGGCATAATGGAAAGCTTTCTCTAATTCGTATCTTATTTTATTTTTATGATCGATTAGTACTGCATACTTTGTGATGGGTTTTACGATATCGATAATGTTCGTTTCCTGAAATCCTAACTGCCTTATCGGAGTAGTATATTTGTACTCATATGTATTAACCTGTCCGGTTATATAAACGACAGGAATAGAATCAAAATATGCATCGGCGATTCCGGTTACCATATTGGTTGCACCTGGTCCGCTTGTTGATATTGCCACACCGATATTTCCGGATTCTTTGGCATACCCCTCTGCGGCAATGGCTGCCGTTTGTTCATGATATACCTGAATATAATCAATGCAATTGTTTGATGTAGCAGAGTCGACAAGATGAGTAATCATTCCCCCTATATATCCGAATATAGTTCTGACCTTTTGTTTTACTATGAAATCAATGATGTAATCTGAGGCTTTCATCTGCTTAATTTATATTGGATTCAATTACTTTTTTGATGCATGTGTCAATGTTACTGAGTATCGGAAACTTTATTTTGTTCCTTAATTTATCCGTATTACCAATGATTTTCATCGGTTGATTTGTTCTGTATGGTATACTTCCGAAGTGTAATTCATATGCCGGATTTATCAGATCTCTTATTTTTGAAATCAGTTCTTTTATTGATATTAACTGACTACCTGATATATTATAAATTCCGGAAGATATCCCCGTCTCAATAATTATCGCTATAATTTCGGCCAGATCCCTGACATAAATATAAGCGACCTGTTGCTCTCCCGGTGTCAGTTCTAAAAGTTCGTTATCTTTGATTTTTTTTATGATGGAAGGGATCAGCCATTTGTCGGACTCTCCCTCGCCGAAAAAAGAAAATAACCTCAACCAGATCCAACGGATATTATATTTCTCACAGAATAACTTTGCAATTTGTAGCGCCGCCAGTTTTATTGCGCCATAGGCCGTTGTTGCATTTGCCGGGTCCGTTTCTTCGGCCGGATGGTCTGTGTCTCCATATTCTGCCTGCGAACCGAAACCGATAAATGTTTTGACTTTTATCTTTTCGGCTAAATTCAACAACTCTTGCTGGAAAAAAATATTTTCTATCTGCGCCGTCCAGTTTTCCCTTAGACCGGATTCAACACCCTGCCATGCACTATTCATCATTATTTCAGGCTGGAACCTCTCAACTTCGTATTTCCATCCGGAAGAGTTGAGATTTGTCCATTCCGCCTGGTTTTTGAAATCTTCGCAGCGCGAAAAGTCGGAATGTTCCCGGTACGATAGAATCAGATGATGATCTGATTCTATAAGCTTTCTTGCAATATGTGAACCGAGAAAGCCGGTCGCCCCCGTAAGGAATATTTTTTTACTCATTACAAAATTGCCGGATATGTTCCAGGCATATATCCGAAACGGATTCTTTTTTATAGCGCTTATACCAATCGGCAGTTAAGGCTATTGTTTGTAAAAGGTTCATTTTAGGTTCCCAACCTAACCGGAACTTCGCCTTACTGATATCCAGCATTAAAAGTTTCGCCTCATGTAATGCGTCGGGGTCTGAGACATCCTTCATTTTGCCGGAACCATATTGCTTAATAACTTCTGAGGCAATATCCCAAACATTGGACACCGAATCCGTTTTGGGACCGAAATTCCATCCTTCGCAATATTTTGTGGGTTCATCCCACATCTTTTGGGCTAACAGTAAATATCCGTTTAAAGGTTCCAATACATGCTGCCAGGGTCGGATTGCCTTGGGATTACGTATTTCAACCGGTTCATTTGATTCCAAAGCGCGGATACAATCCGGAATAATGCGATCCTGGGCCCAGTCTCCTCCGCCGATTACATTTCCTGCTCTTGCACTGGCAATTGATTTTCCATGTTTTTCATAATTTGCCGGATTCATAAAGGAGCGTCGCCATGATGAAATGGCAATTTCCGCAGCTCCTTTTGAGGATGAGTAAGGGTCATGCCCTCCCATCGGTTCGTTTTCCCTGTAACCCCAGATTTGTTCTTTGTTTTCATAACATTTATCCGTGGTAACCATGATGCCGACTTTTACACTATCAGTTGCACGAATTGCTTCGAGAACATTAATTGTTCCCATCACATTCGTCTGGTATGTCTCAACAGGCTGTTCATAACTTAACCGGACTAATGGCTGTGCCGCCAGATGAAAAACGATTTCCGGTTTACATTTTTCGAAAGCATTTTTCATTTCGTCCGCATTACAGATATTACCGCGTATGTCTGTGATATGATTGCCGATGCCGGACAGGACAAAATTATCTTTTTCGGTCACCGGATCTAATGCAAAGCCGGTGATTTCAGCGCCTAATGATTTCAGCCAGATAGTGAGCCAGGATCCCTTGAAGCCCGTATGACCGGTTATAAGAATACGTTTTCCGTTATAAAACTCTCTGAATCGATCCATGGTCACCAAATTTTCCAGGGTGCATTCCCGGAGTCCCACATTTTGTTCAAATCCATATTATCCTTAAGAGTATCCATTGGCTTCCAGAAGCCGGTATGCTTGTATGTGTTCATCTGGCCGTCTTCTGCAATTTTACGTAAGGGCTCATCTTCAAATACAGTTGCATCTCCATTTGTTATGTAGGTAAACAGTTCCGGTTCGCAGACAAAATAGCCTGCATTAATCCAGCCCCCGTCTTCTTTAATTTTTTCTTTAAAAGATGTTACATTGTTGTTGCCATCTATTGATAATATTCCGAACTTACCCTGTGGCTGATAGGATGTAACAGTAATGATCTGTCCTCTTTTTTTGTGGAAATTGATCGTATCCGTTATATTAATGTCTGCGACGCCGTCACCATATGTTAACAAAAACATTTCATTTCCGATATATTTTTGTATTCGTTTGATGCGTCCGCCGGTCATTGTCTCTAACCCCGTATCGACCATTGTGACTTTCCAGTCTTCGCAATGGTTATTCAGGATTTGAATGTTATTATTTGATAAATCAACAGTCATGTCGCAATTATGGTTGAAATAATTGGCAAAATACTCTTTTATCACATACTGCTTGTATCCGCAGCAAATAATAAACTCCTTGATACCATAATGGCTGTATGTTTTCATGATATGCCAAAGTATGGGCTTGCCCCCGATTTCAACCATCGGTTTAGGTATGGAACCGGTGGCTTCACTTAAACGTGAACCATAACCGCCGGCCAGTATTACTGCTTTCATAATTTCTGCTTTTTAGAAATAATAAATTCTTTGATTGATAAAATCATATATTCAAGCATCTCTTCTGTCATACCGGGATATACACCGATCCAAAATGTATTGTTCATGATGAAATCGGTATTTGTAAGATGACCGATAACACGGTATCCTGTACCCGTTTGGCGCATTTCGTTAAAGGCCGGATGTTTGATCAGGTTTCCTGCAAATAAATTACGGGTTTGAATTTTCTTACTTTCCAGGTATTCTGTCAGTTCGTTGCGTGTGTATCCGGCATTTTCGGCAACAGAGATTAAGAATCCAAACCAGCTTGGATTCGAATTTTCCTGGGCTTCCGGTAAGATAAGCCCGGCCAACCCTTCTAATCCGGTTCGCAGTGTTTGCCAGTTTTCTTTTCTTCTTTCCGTGATGATATCCAGTTTATCTAACTGTGCACATCCTATAGCGGCCTGCATGTCTGTCGCTTTCAGATTATAGCCGAAGTGCGAATATACATATTTATGATCATACCCTGCGGGTAATTCTCCGAATTGTTTGCTGAAACGGTATTTGCAGGTATTATCCACTCCTCCCACACACCAGCAATCGCGTCCCCAGTCACGAAAAGAATTGACAATTTTATGCAATAATGGGTCGTTTGTATAAACGGCTCCACCTTCACCCATTGTCATATGATGAGGCGGATAAAAGCTGCTGGTTCCGATATGTCCGATTGTTCCTGTCTGTTTCCATTCTCCGTCTATATAATAGGTTGAGCCCAGTGCATCGCAATTATCTTCAATAAGCCAAAGGTTATGTTTATCACAAAAATCTTTTACAGCCCTCAGATCAAACGGATTACCTAATGTATGGGCAATCATGACCGCTTTGGTCTTTTCGGATAATGCCGATTCCAGACGGGTTACGTCAATATTGTAAGAAGGTATTGATACATCGATAAAAACAGGAACTGCTCCATATAATATGATTGGTGAAACAGTGGTGGGAAATCCTGCAGCAACAGTAATTATTTCGTCTCCGCGATTAACGCGCCTGTCTCCAAGTTCCTGAGCCGTAAGCGTCATGAAAGCCAACAGATTGGCCGATGAACCCGAATTGACCAGTGAGCAGTATTTTACACCCAACCATTCGGCAAAACGTTTCTCGAATTTTGTAGCCCAGGGGCCTGCCGTCAACCAGAAATCCAAAGCAGAGTCCACAAGGTTGACAATCTCTTTTTCATCGTAAAAACGGCCTCCGTATTTCACATACGATTTTCCCGGAGTGAATTCATCGGAAGTATGATGTACCTCCTTGTAATATTCTGTTACTAATGAAAAAATCTGCTCTTTTAATTGTTTTTTATTATCTGTCATATGCGAAGACTAAAATTTTGAGATTATTATAGATATTTTTTTAACCATGAAGGGACATGTCTTTTAAGTTTGCATCTGAACTTATATCGTTTAACCTCCCTCTTTATACTTTCTAAATTCCTGATTGAATCTTTTATATAAAAGGTGTCCGTTTCACTGTATATGTGAGTGTAACCTTTTGATTTTAAAAATGAAAGGATTCTTTCGTCGTTACCTTCAACCGAAAAAGCGGAAATATTAACGTGATCAAAATCAATACTGTTGATGATAGCCCACTCTCCTCCTTCCACATCAATACTACAAAAATCAATTTTTGTGACATTGTGTTTTTTCAAAAGAGAATTAATATTGTAAGATGCTATTTTAATATCTTCATAACTTCCTCCATGCATTCTGATGTGTTCATCCAGACTATCCACCCGATCCATAAATTCAAGAACACCACTTAACATATCAGGTCCTGAGACTTTCCGGAAGGTAACCACTCCGTCTTTGTCTGTGATGCAACAATTTTCCAGAATGCAAGTTCTGACTTTCGACAATTTTTTAAATATATCAACATGTGGTTCGACACAAATACCGGACCAGTTTCGATATTTTTCAAAGAAATACGAATTAGAAAAAGTAATTCCGTCATTAGCTCCAATGTCTAAAAAGAAACCGTTTTCTTTATGTTTAAAAATCGAATCAATGAAATAATCTTGTTTGTATTGAGAGAAAGTTTTCATGTAAATAATATGTTTTAAGTAGTAAATTTATGTTTGATGAATTCATAGCATTCACGAACTATTACGGAATTACTTTTCCATATTATTAATAAGTATAGAACCGAAGTAATTATTATCTTCAAAATAAATTTCAGGTATATATTATCAATATTTTTTGTTATGAACCAGCAAATAGTGATACTTCCTATTGCCGTAATCAAGTATGGGGCTATATCTTTTATTACATGCCAAAGGCGTAATCCAATTAATTTGTTTGTAAAATAATGCCAGAATAATAGTCCTGCAAAATAGATGCAAATATATGCAAATACCATTTGAAGTATACCAAATTTGAAAGTTGCTATTACTATAATCAATTGCAATGTCCCTGTTAATATTGTGCCCCACATGAAAATGTTGGATTTGTGGTGGGTCATTATAACATTTGTGTATAGCGACCAAATATAAAAGGCTGAATTCCATATACAGAAGAGCTGTAAATAAGGAGTTGCGGGAACCCATTTATCTCCGCCTCCTGCAATCAGAAGAAATTCTTTTCCGATAAAAGCCAATCCTAACATTAACGGAAAAGAAATGAGTGCACCGAAACGAAGCATTTTCCTGAATGCATTTTTTTGGCGTTCTTTTTCACTACGTAATTCTGTAAGAACCGGAAGTGCAACACTATTAATCATTCCTGTAACAAATGAGCCTCCCATGGTAGACCATTTATTTCCTTGGGTATAATAGCCGACTTGTTTTTCATCGTAATATTTACCTAACAATATCGAAAAAATATTTTCTACTACTTTACTAAATATAACAGTGAAGAAAATATTTATGCTGAATGAAACCATTTTTTTAAGTGGAGAAAAATTGATGTGCAAAGTGGGTTTCCATGGACAATAATACCAACGTGCAAGAACACCAATAGTCATATATGATATATTCTGAATGATAATTGCCCAGTATTTATATCCATTATAAGCAAGTATAATACCAATTATTCCCGATATTGTCAATGCGAATATATCTATTTTTGCCCGTTCTTTTACCATCAGTTTTTTTACAAGAAAAGCATGCTGCGCTACTCCAAAACTGTTTATTAAAAAACTCAAAAATAGGATACGTGCGATAGGTATTAATATAGGACGTTCGAAGAAAGAGGCAATAAAAGGCGCCATGTAAAATAGGAAAGTGTATGAAATAATACTGCTTAATACACTAAACCAGAATACGGCATTGTAGTCTTCATAGCGGATTTCTTTTTTATTAACCAGTGCTGTTGAAAATCCGCTATCTTGTATTATTAATGCGATTGCACTGAAAATAGCGAGCATCCCGACAATTCCGTAATCTTCCGAATTAAGCAGGTGCAGCATGATTATTCCGAAAATTAATTGGACTATTTGTTGGAAACCGTTACCGATTCCTCCCCAGAAAAGACCTTTTGCTGTCTTTTCTTTTAATGTGGGATCCTGATTGGTTTTTGGGCCTGGTGTACTATTGGATGTCATTTCGACTGCCCTCTTTTGATGGGATATTTCAATATTCTTTTTGCTTATAAATCCGTTCAATAATATCAACGACTTTCATTCCTTCGAGGATATTTGTTGTTATCGTATCGGATGAATTTTCAGAAAGGACGTTTACTACATTACGGATCACCAAATGGTGATTCTGGGCGGATCCTTTATAGGCTCCATAATCGTTACCCGGGTTTGTTGGCTCAAGATCAGGCATTTCGTAATCCCTGATGTGGCAATATTCGACTTTATCCATGTATTGCCCGCCTATCTTTACGCTTCCGTTTTCTGCAATGATCAGCATGCTGCTTTCGAGATTTTTGTCCCAAACGGAAGTGGAGTAATTCAGGGAACCGATACCATTACTTTTGATAAAACGATAATTGATGACTCCCGAATCTTCAAAATCGGTTATTCCGGCATGGTTAAAATCGGCAAAACACGCTTGTATATCTGTTATGTCTCCAAAAAGCCAATACATAATATCAATAAAATGCGAGAATTGTGTAAAAAGCGTACCTCCATCGAGTTCGGATGTTCCATGCCATCCTCCGGGTTTGTAATAACGCTCGTCACGATTCCAGTAACAGTTCAATTGTACCATGTATATTTGACCTAACCGTCCTGACTCAATGAGGTCTTTTATCCATACGGACGGAGGAGAATAACGGTTTTGCATGACACAGAAAACCTGCTTACGGTATTTTAAGCCGGCAAACACGACTTTTTCCGCATCGGAAACGGTAAGCGCCATCGGCTTTTCTATTACTACGTGATAGCCGGCTTTGATCGCTTTAACAGCCATTCCGGCATGTAATCCGTTGGGAGTACAGATATTAAGTACATCAAACAAAATTCCACTTTCCAGTAGCTCTTCGAGCGTATTGAAAAACGGAACATGATATGATTCGAGACCAAGCTCCTCTTTAGGCTTAATATCGCAGAGTGCGGTAAGTTCGGCGCCGGTTTCACGGGAAATCATTTCCGCATGACGCTTTCCTATATGACCGCATCCAATTACAACAAAGCGAATTGTTTTCATTTCTTTTGAATCGTTCGGATATAGCAAAACCTCGTCACTCCCATGAACAGGGTGACAAAAATCTGCAAAAACCATACAATGCGAACATTATAAAAACGGAAAAATTGTTTTTTATTGTCCGTGATCTGTCTGTTTTTGCGTCAGCAAATGTAGTGCAAGCCGGGTAAAGATACAAATTAACATGTGTTTTTAATGCAAAAAAGAGTAAATGGATTTATTCAAAGAAGAATTTCCCGATTGTTTCGATAATATATGTTTGCATTTCTTCTGTCATCTCCGAATGAATCGGCAGGGATAATACTTCATCACATAAACGCTTTGATTCGGTCAGATCACCGGACAGGCGGGCAACCCATTTATATCCTTCCTGTTCATGTACGGGCAACGGGTAATAGATCATGGATGGTATACCTTTTTCCGCCAGGTAAGATTTTAAAGCGTCACGCTTCTTATTTTTTACCTGAATGGTATATTGGTGATATACATGCGTGGAATAAGGGCATTTTTCCGGTAATATAATATCCGGACAGCTCTTCAGGGTTTGATCGTATCGTTCGGCCAACGCTATCCGGTGCTTTGTAAATTCATCCATGTAATTGAGCTTTACGTTGAGTATTGCAGCCTGTACCGTATCTAAACGTGAGTTGCAGCCGATTATTTTGTGATGATATTTTTGTGTTTGTCCGTGGTTTGCAAGCAGGCGGATCTGTTCGGCCAGTTCACTGTCGGAAGTAAAGATCGCACCTCCGTCACCATAGCAGGCAAGAGGTTTCGTAGGGAAGAAAGACGTAATACCGATCTTGCCTGTTGTTCCGAGTTTTTTGTTTTGTCCGTCATTGAAAATGTAGGATGCGCCCAGCGACTGTGCATTATCTTCTATAACGATCAGCTTGTATTTGTCTGCTATTTTTTGGATCGCTTCCATATCGCATGCCTGACCAAAGAGATGTACAACAATGATTGCTTTTGTGCGGGCGGTTATCGCCCTTTCGATCAGTTCGGGATTAATATTGAATGTTTTGGGGTCGACATCAATAACGATCGGTGAGGCGCCTACGGATGCGATAGCTTCAATCGGGGCAATATAAGTAAATGCGGGGACTATCACATCGTTTTCCGGTCCGATCTGGAGCGCCTGTAATACAATGCGTAATGCGTCTGTACCGTTTCCACAGGGTATGACGTACGGGACATTCATATAGGAGGATAGCCGTTCGCAGAAAGATTTAACCGGAGCGCCGTTTATAAACTCCGCACTTTTAAAAACATCCTGTACCGCCGAATCTATTTCCTCTTTCAGGCGCAGGTACTGGCTGCTTAAATCGACCATCTGTATCAATTGAGAATCCATAGTACATTAAATAATTGTCTATTACTTTACACTTTGTTAAGCGACCTTCGGTTGTCACCCGTCAATTCATTTTACTTCACTGCCCGGTGAAACATTTTTTTCCGGCATGATAACCGAAAGACTGCCGTCTGCATTTTCAGCTGAGAGGATCATGCCTTCGGATGTAACGCCTTTAAGTTTGCGCGGGGCAAGATTGGCGATAAAGCAAATCTGTTTGCCGATGAACTCTTCAGGCTGGTAGTAGTTGGCAATACCGGAAATGATGGTCCTTCCTCCAAGTCCGTCATCAATTTTAAATTGCAACAGCTTGTCGGCTTTCGGAACTTTAATACATTCCAGCACGGTTCCTACACGTATATCCAACTTTGTGAAGTCATCGAAAGCGATTGTTTCACGGATCGGAGCTGTTTTCTTTTCAGCCGCTTCGTTTGCTTTCTTTGTATCGAGAAGTTTCCGGATCTGTTTTTCAATGATATCATCTTCGATTTTCTCAAAAAGAAGTTCTGTCGTGCCGAGCTGATGATCCGCTTTAAGCAGTTCCGTTGAGCCCAGTTTATTCCATCCTAACGGATTTATGTGAAGCATTTTATTGAGTTTCTCCACACTGAAAGGAAGGAACGGTTCGAAAGCGATTGCCAGGTTTGCCGTTATCTGAAGTGAGATATTCAGGATGGTGGCAACACGTTCCATATCAGTTTTTGCTAACTTCCAGGGTTCCGTATCCGCCAGGTACTTATTGCCTATACGTGCCAGATTCATCGCCTCTTTTTGCGCGTCACGGAAATGATACGTGTCGAGGAGTTTTTCCAGATCTGCTTTTACGTTTGCGAATTCATTGAGCGTTTCTTTGTCATAATCCGTCAGTTCTCCGCATCGCGGTACCTTGTTTTCAAAATATTTGCCGGTGAGGACCAATGCACGGTTAATGAAGTTTCCCAATATGGCTACCAGTTCATTGTTGTTCCGCGCCTGAAAATCTTTCCATGTAAAATCGTTGTCCTTTGTTTCAGGGGCGTTAGCCGTCAGTACATAACGCAACACATCCTGTTTGCCCGGCATGTCTTCCAGATACTCGTTCAGCCATACCGCCCAGTTCCGTGAGGTCGATATTTTGTCTCCTTCAAGATTCAAAAATTCGTTTGCCGGTACGTTTTCCGGTAAAATGAACGAACCTTCGGCCTTGAGCATGGTTGGAAAAACAATACAGTGGAAAACGATATTATCTTTTCCAATAAAGTGTACCAGTTTGGTTTCCGGGTCTTTCCACCACTTTTCCCAGTCATCGGGGCACAACTCTTTCGTATTTGATATATAGCCGATGGGAGCATCGAACCATACATACAAAACTTTTCCTTCAGCTCCTTCCACCGGAACGGGAATACCCCAGTCAAGATCACGGCTTACGGCACGTGGTTGTAGTCCCATATCCAGCCAGCTTTTACACTGACCGTAAACATTCGGTTTCCATTCTTTATGGTCTTCCAGGATCCATTTTCTCAGGAACGGTTCGTATTGGTCGAGCGGCAGATACCAGTGTTTCGTTTCCCGCATCACAGGACTGCTTCCGCTGATTGTTGATTTGGGATTCTTCAGGTCTGTCGGGCTTAACGAAGTGCCGCAGGCCTCGCATTGGTCTCCATAAGCGTTTTCATTCCCGCAGTGAGGGCAAGTGCCTGTGATATAACGGTCTGCAAGAAATTGTTTCGCTTCTTCATCATAATACTGTTCACTGGTTCTTTCTATAAACACGCCTTTTTCATAAAGCGTACGGAAAAAATCCGACGCCACCTGCCGATGGGTTTCGGACGTTGTCCTTGAATAGATGTCAAACGTGATGCCGAAATCTTCAAATGATTTTTTGATGATATTATGATAGCGGTCAACGATATCCTGTGGTGTAACACCTTCTTTTTTAGCGCGTATAGTGATAGGAACTCCATGCTCGTCGGAACCTCCGATGAATAAAATATCCTCTCCTTTCAGGCGGAGATAACGTGCATAAATATCAGCAGGTACATAAACACCTGCAAGGTGGCCTATATGAACAGGCCCGTTGGCATAGGGTAATGCTGACGTGATAAGAGTTCTTTTGAAATGTTTTGTTTCCATTTACAATCGGATTTTTAACAGCAAAGGTAGTGCAAGTCAAGAGAAATCCAAAACAAATATTAAAAATCCCATCCCACTTTCATGGAGAAAGCGTCGCAATATATATCGGCATTGTATTGATCGAACTGTTGAATCGTATATCCTAAACTAAGCCAGAAAGCCGACCGGCTACCTTTAGCAAACCTGCATCCTACGGATGGAGTAAAATATGGACCGGTAGCATCATATACTGAGTATCCTAATTTTACATCTGCAAAAGGAGAGACCTTTTTGTCAATAAAATGGCTTCTGATATGAGCAAAAATAGGTATTTCGACAAAAGATTCGTCGCTATCGTACGAATGATAATCACCATCGTAATTGTAACCTGTATAAAAATGAACACCGAAACCTGCTCCAATAAAGAGGTACGGGCTGAAAAAATATCCGTGTGAAGTAGAGAACTCGAACCGGTTATCTCCATCATAGCTATATGAATCTATTTTAGTTTTTGTTCCGAAAGAAAATCCGATATCAATGAATCCTTTATAACCTTTATTGGGAAAATAGGAATAATCCCTGTAATAGTCATAGTCATCTTCATCATAATTTTGCCTGTATTTTGCTGAATTCCGGTTATTGTTGTAATCACGTTGATTTATATTTTGTCCTCTGTTATTTTGTGTTCCTGTCCTTGGTCTTTCTTTGGCAATTCTCTCAACCTCATACATTTCTATCAGATAAACTTTCCCGCTGGGTGTTTCTATTTTCAGGTAATCATTGGGTACCTGCTCAATGATAAAGCCTTTTATAATGCTTCCGTCCGTCAGGTAAACGACTTCCTGATAGTCTTGCGCGATACTGCCGAATGTTGCTGCAAGGAACAGGATAAATAGAATGGTGATGCGTTTCATGGTTAAGAATATTTAGAATGATGGCAGCAAAGTTAATATTTTTTATGAAAAAACAAAACAGCAGAAACAATGATATGTTTCTGCTGTCCGACTAAACTTCTCTTTTCGCTTATATTGAAATTTTGTTTATTAAAAAAGTGTCTTTTGTCAGAATTCGACTCCCAGCTTCAGGCTGATGCCCCCCGCACCTTTGGCTTCATATTTAGTGTCATTGGTTTTTCCGGCCGCATCTTTGTAGTAATAGTACCCATAGCCTCCGTCTGCTGGTATACCCCCATAACTCTGATATACATATCCTACACTGAAATTGATCCCGATCATCCGTGATACCTGATATTTTACTCCGACTGCCGGATTCATATAGATACCCATGCCTCCGAAGCTATCACTGAGGTTAAATGCATAACCAACTCGAAACATCGCAAACGGAGTAAAATTGCTGTTCTGAAGAGGCAAATATCCTCGTACATCAAGAAATATCGGCATTGTCATATAGGATGAATCCACTGCACGCATATAGGTCACCGAATCTGCCGGAATAATTACTTGGTTAGGAGCAGTACCTGATATTGTACCCACATATTGGGGATAACTGTTCGGGTCCGTCATTTTTGCGTCGCGCGCATTGTATATATGTAATCCTATACCTGCTCCCACAAAAAGGTATTCATTGATCTGATAACCATGACTTGTATTAAATTCGAAACTACCTTTTTCACCGGTACCTCCCATAGCGAAATTATAACCGGCATCAAACGTTCCTTTGTATCCGCTTACTTTGTAATTATCATAATAATCATTGTCATTATATTTTGAAGACGAACGGTCGTTGCTGTACCTGTCGTTGCTGTCATCATATCTCGACGAATTGCGCGATGAGGAAGAAGATTTTTTTGCACCTGATTTACTTGCCGAACCACGGGATATCCGTTTTACATCATCCATTGAATATTCATAGATTTTTCCGGCCGGCGTGCGGACACTGACAAAGTCATCCGGTTCGAATTCTTCGATTGTTCCTCTTACAACGCGTCCGTTCATCAGATAAACGGCATCAGGAGAATCTTCACTTCCATATGTCTGACGTGATGACGAAGTGTTGTCACGGGAAGATGTATTACGTGAAGGGGAGGTGTTACGGGAGTTGGTGTCAAACTCAAGGTTTGATTCGTTATTATAGCTTTCCATTTGCTGTGTTATACGACGACGGCGTATATTGGAAGATGATTCTGCAGGCACAGCATTACGTTCATTAGCGCTTCTCGGAGTATAGTTCATATTTTCGTCACGATAGGCAATGCCCATTACTTCGATATTTTCACCGTTATCATCCATAACAAGAATGGTTGTCCCGCCTATTGCTGCCGCTTTTTTCTTCAGTTGCTGGATCGCATCCTTATAACTTACATCAGATGCAGCCGAGATACGTTTCAGGCGGGTCATATCGCTTACATCCGATTCTGCGAATGTCGTTTTTACATCCTGCCAGAAAATTTCGTCATTACCGGATAATCTGTTATTTCTTGCAGAAGATGAGGAGGAGCTTGTTGTCGTTCTGTCGGATGATGAACGGCTTGAAGTCCTGTTGGAGGATCGCAGGCTCTCGTCACAAATTTCTTTCCGACCGTCTTCATAGAGAATATAGGACACCGCTGTTTTGGGACGTTCGTATACGGATGTTTCACCGGGATAGGTATATTCTACACGATTTTCGAGACTCCTCTGTACCTTAACCTCTATGGTTCTGCCATTGCGTAATACGATTTTATCCTGTGCATGAAGATTATATGCAGTTCCGATTAATAATAATAGGCAAATAATAGTATGTTTCATGTTTACACAATTAAATCATTTTACACCTTACTGTTTCCTTTGCAAGGATTATCACAATTATTATGCGGGCGTGGAAACTGCTGAATATCAGAACATTTTATAAACAATAAGGTGTTCTTCAATATTCAACGCCCATTATTCAGTTATGGATTCATTTATATGAAACGTGACAAAGATAAAACAAAGGTTTAAAAAATCAAACGAAAACACGAATTAATTTCTTTTTCTGTTCTTTTTATTCCTGTCTCCAAAGCCTTTTTCTCTTTTTTCTCCGGTGCTTTTTCTGTTCTTTTCGATCGCTCTTTTATGCCTGCCGTCGCGATTGCTGTTCCTGCTATTCCCGGATCTTTCCCTTTCGGAAGGTTTTACGACAATCGTTTTTCCGTCTGCTTCAAATGTGTTCATCGAGTCCATTACGCGCCCTGCATCTCCCTTGTTTACCTCGAACAGCGTAAAGCTGTCGTGCAAATCAATACGCCCTATTTCGACCCTTTTGCCTTTGACACAATGGTTTACCAGCTCAATCAGTTGTGCGGGGATAAGAGTGTCCTTTCTTCCGAAATTCAGTTTCAGAACCTTCATCCCGTCACCCGGGCGGTCATCTGATAATTTATTGCGACGTCCCCCTCTTTCCGTTTTCGGTTCAGTCGACCGGCGTCTGTCGTCCACTTCTTCAATCTCTCCCGCATCGTGATAATAATCGATCAGGCGATTGAATTCCAGCGACACGATGCGTTTGATGATATCTTCCTTCTCAAGCCATTCTAATTTGCGGAAAATGGAAGGCATCAGTTCGGCAATTTCTTCTTCGTTGACTTTCACCTTTTCTATTTTATCGGCAAAATTGAAAAGCTGCTTTTCGCAAATCGTTTTACTGTTTGGGATGGTTTCTTTCTCAAACTTGCAATTTGCGACGTCCATGATCTTATGCAGTTTGCCCTTTTCTTTCGTGTGGCAGATGGCGATTGATATTCCTGTTTTTCCGCCTCGCGCAGTACGTCCGCTACGGTGGGTATAAGCTTCCGCTTCGTCCGGCAGGCCGTAATGGATTACGTGCGTCAGGTTGTTCACATCCAATCCCCGGGCTGCGACATCAGTTGCTACCAGAAGCTGCAGGTTGCGATTCCGGAATTTCTGCATCACATAATCGCGCGCCGCCTGTGTCAGTTCGCCATGCAGTGCATCCGCATTATAGCCGTCTTGTATCAGCTGGTCGGCAATCTCCTGTGTTTCGCGTCGCGTCCGGCAGAAAATAATACCGTATATGTTCGGATAATAATCCGCGATCCGCTTGAGTGCCAAATATTTATCTTTAGCGTGTACCGTATAGTAGATATGGCGGATGTTTTCGTTTCCCTGGTTCTTTTTTCCAATCACGACTTTGCGCGGCGAGTGCATGTACTGTCCGGTTATTTTCTCTATTTCCCGCGGCATGGTCGCTGAAAAGAGCAGCATATTCCGTTCTTCGGGAACTTCGGACAGGATGTTTTCGATACTTTCCGAGAAGCCCATGGACAGCATTTCGTCGGCTTCATCAAGGATTACGTTTTTGATGGTCGACAGATTGGCGACGCGTCTGTTCATAAGATCCAGAAGCCGTCCCGGTGTGGCGACGATGATATGTACCCCTTTCGAAAGGGTTTTGATCTGGCTTTCTATACTTGAACCTCCGTATACGGGAAGTACGGACAGTTTATTAATGTATTTGGAATAGTCGTTCAGATCGGATGCGATTTGAAGGCATAATTCGCGTGTAGGGCATAATATAAGAGTTTGCGGACGGTTTATCGATGTGTCCGTTTGTTGTAATACCGGAAGTCCGTATGCTGCGGTTTTACCGGTACCGGTCTGTGCCAGTGCGATGATGTCGCCTGCATTTTGCAGCAATAACGGGATTACTTCTTCTTGTACCGGCATAGGTGCGGCATAGCCCATCTCGCTGATAGCCTTGATAATATCGGGCCTGACGCCCAGCTCTTCGAATTTATTCATAAAGATTGTTTACCTCTGATTTTCCCCGAATCAGGAGTGTTTCGGAGTTGAGAGCGCAAAGGTAGTAAATAATTATCAATTAAGAGTTAAGAATTAAAAATTAAATTACTATCTTTGCCCGAATTTTAATAATAATACAAAGATGTATATAGTTTTCGGTGTTTTTTATCCGGGAAAGATGTAAATAAAAAGAAAAAAGATGAATGTAATTAACAAGACGATTGATTTGGGTGATGGAAGAACGATCACCATTGAGACCGGAAAGTTGGCGAAGCAGGCTGACGGATCGGTTACTGTTCGTATGGGCAACACTGTGTTGCTTGCTACTGTTTGCGGAGCAAAAAGCGCTGTTCCCGGTACGGATTTTATGCCGCTTCAGGTGGATTATAAGGAAAAATTTTCGGCGTTCGGCCGTTTTCCTGGCGGATTCACCCGTAGAGAAGGTAAAGCTTCCGATTATGAAGTGCTGACTTCCCGATTGGTTGACCGTGTTCTTCGTCCGTTATTCCCGGATAATTATCATGCTGAAGTATTTGTAAATATCATACTTTTCTCATCTGATGGCGAGGATATGCCCGACGCGTTGGCCGGACTTGCGGCTTCCGCCGCTTTGGCCGTATCCGACATCCCGTTTAACGGCCCTATATCGGAAGTGCGTGTAGCGCGGATAGATGGCCGCTATGTTATAAATCCGACGTTTACACAACTGGAAAAGGCGGATATGGATATCATGGTAGGCGCTACAGCCGATAATATCATGATGGTCGAAGGCGAGATGGATGAGGCGCAGGAGTCAGATATGCTTGAAGCGATTAAAATAGCTCACGAGGCGATCAAACAACATTGCAAAGTACAGACGGAATTGATGGAAGCCTGCGGCAAAACCGTAAAACGTGAGTATAACCACGAAGAAAATGATGAAGAGCTACGCGCGGCTGTACGCAAAGGTTGTTATGACAAAGTATATGCTATCGCTGTTTCTGGAAGCGGAAAACATGAACGTTCGGATGCATTTACGGCTGTAAAGGACGAATTTAAAGCCCAGTACACGGAAGAAGAACTTACGACAAAAAGTGCGTTGATCGACCGCTACTATCATGATGTGGAAAAAGAAGCGATGCGCCGTGCAATCCTTGACGAAGGTAAGCGT
Source organism: Tannerella sp. (assembly GCA_031285685.1). Lineage (GTDB taxonomy): Bacteria > Bacteroidota > Bacteroidia > Bacteroidales > Tannerellaceae > Tannerella. The sequence continues at coordinate 5,186 of JAITVS010000059.1, read as the reverse complement.
CTGGATGGCCGTAAGACAACCGAAATACGTCCGATATGGATTGAGACGGATTATCTGCCGGGTCCTCACGGAGCAGCTGTATTTACTCGTGGTGAAACACAATCTTTATCAACGGTTACTCTCGGAACAAAGAACGATGAAAAAATTATTGATGATGCATTGAACCATGGTAAAGAAAGGTTTCTTTTGCACTATAACTTCCCTCCGTTTTCAACCGGTGAAGCCAGGCCGCAACGTGGCGTAGGACGCCGTGAGGTGGGTCATGGAAACCTTGCCCATCGTGCATTGAAACGCATGCTGCCTGCTGATTATCCGTATGTGGTGCGTATCGTTTCGGAGATTCTGGAGTCTAACGGTTCGTCGTCCATGGCAACCGTTTGTGCCGGAACGTTGGCGTTGCTTGATGCCGGCGTACCGATGCGTAAACCCGTATCAGGTATTGCGATGGGACTTATATCCGAAAACAAAGGTACAAATTATGCGATCCTTTCCGATATCCTTGGCGACGAAGATCATCTGGGAGATATGGACTTTAAGGTGACCGGTACAAAAGACGGTATAACTGCGACGCAGATGGATATCAAGGTAGACGGTCTGTCATACGAAATATTGGAAAATGCATTGGCGCAGGCTAAAGAAGGACGCATGCATATCCTCGGTAAGATTACCGATGCGATGCCTGCACCGCGCGCTGAGCTTAAGCCTCATGCGCCACGTATTGAGACAATGATAATCGGTAAAGAATTTATCGGAGCCATCATTGGTCCGGGTGGAAAAATTATCCAGGGAATTCAGGAAAAAACGGGCGCTACTATTTCTATAGAAGAGGTTGATAATAAAGGCGTTATTGAGATATCCGGAACAAATAAGGAGTCGATTGATGCGGCGTTGAGAGCAATCAAGGCGATTGTAGCTGTACCTGAGATCGGAGAAGTTTATGAAGGTAAGATTTCGTCTGTCATGCCTTATGGAGCATTTGTTGAATTTATGCCTGGAAAAGACGGGTTACTTCATATTTCCGAAATAGACTGGAAGCGTTTGGAAAGTGTGGAAGAGTCAGGCCTTAAAGAAGGTGATACCCTTATGGTTAAACTTGTGGATGTAGACCCCAAGACCGGTAAGTTCAAGCTTTCACGTAAAGCCTTATTACCGAAACCGGAAGGTTATGCAGAACCGGAGCGTCCGCAACGCCCTCCGCGTCAAAATGGCGGCGGGGGAAACCGTCCGCCGTTTAACCGTGACCGTGACGGAGGTGGCCGCCGCAATGATAATCAGGGTTAGTTAATACCCTGTCTTTATAAAAATAAAATCCCGGAGCTTTTACAGTCCCGGGATTTTTATTTTCAAAATTTTGATTTGTTTTCAATAATTCTAAACTAATGCAAATTATTAACAATTATTGACTTAATTTGCTTTAATTTTTTAACTTTAATTCATATATTTGTTGGCTAAATCATGAATTTTGGGTGCGTTTGGTGTTATATATCAGGATTATATGTATTATATGATTCTGATATACATGATTTTATATGGATATAATGATGATACATTTGAATGATTATTAATTAAAACAGAGATAAATATGAGAAAAAGAAATTTACTATTGAAAGCCTGTATGTTATGTTTCATATTATGCAGCGGCATAACATGGGCTCAACAAGGAGTATTGTTTCCGGAAAAACAAAGACAGGAGATAGCCCCGAGGAGAGGGGACCTTTCTAATCCCACTCCTGATACTGATAAACGCGATACAATAAGGGGGCCGAAAGACGTCAATGTTGTATTTGGCGCCGGTGAGTCATCATCTATATAATGCATTAAAAGTAAATTGGCCCGCTGTACAGACAACCGGAAGTCTTGGTGGTACATTATATTCGGGTTCCCTGTTAATAGGTAGTGCTTATTCAAAGAATGCTGTAATCGGTATTTATGATAATGGCGGGCTTTCGGTAGGTGCAATAAAAAACATACGTATGTATGGTGATAACTCCAATTCCGGAGAACCAACCACTACTCTTCAAGTGGATGGTTATCATGCCACTAGTGTTGCTAATAATTTGTTATCAATTACAATTGATCACACAGATGCTATATCAGGTCAATATGCTGATGGTTCAATGTATCGTGTTGGTGGTGGTTACGTTACGTCTGTGGGGACTGGAGGTATATCTGCTCCTGGATATATTATGGGTACTGTCTCTAATTATGGGGCTGTACTTAAGCCATACTTCAATACAACTATAAGTAAATATGTTGTTCCAGTGTGGAATCATATTGCATTTCAATATAATAATGACTGGGAGACTGAAGTGACAAACCAAACATCATTCAATTTTGATGTAAGTTATGCTAATCCGCTATATACTTCTACAAGAGAGAATAGTTTAGATAATGGACAATCTTTGCTGTATACTATTCCGGGGAATTATAATAGCGGTGCTGGTACGGCTAGCTATAATGATTTTGTTAATAAAGTAAATCCTGCGGTTAATTATGTTCGTCCGACGACTATATTGGTATCTGGTAATAACATATTTAATAATGTAACTATAGGTGATGTTGAATGGTATGCTGCTTTTCTCTCTTCTACCTATCAAATACAACATCCGAACCTCCTTTTCAAGCGTATGATGCTGCTAATTTTAGCTATTGTAGTCATTTAAGCGGTTATGTCTCTTATCAAAGAGATAATTATTCGTTTGATACAGTTTTTTATGACAGTAGCATTTCTGGTAGAAGGGATGGTTCTTATGCTTCCGGGCGTTTTGTTGACGCTGCAGTACGTTTGTTGGATCATGCGGATGTGTTTGTGACAGGAAATGTGCTGGATAATACTACTGCGAAATATTCAATAAAAACCCCATATAATGTTAATGGTACAGTGCCAGATGTCTCAAATAATACTGATGCTATACTTGTGCTACCGGGAGCTAATAATCCCCAAGGAGAAAGATCAAATTTTCGTTTGAAGATAGGTGGTAATGCTGATATGCTTCATACACAGGACAGTGGCTATTATGATCCTGCTACTAATCCGGTTGGTCCTTTAGAGTATGGGTACTTATATAGAGATGCCGGCTTTCCGACAGGTCTTGGATCAAATTTTCCAACAGTGCAGACCCCGATCTGGTTGTCTGGGGGAGGTATGACTCCCTTTACCTATATTGATGAAGTGGCCGGTTTGAATTGGGGATATATTCATCCGCGTGAAAATAAAACTTTGACGGATCAGCCAAGTGCAGATAAAACGAAATGGATGCCGTATGCTTCAACAGACGCATCTGTATATGGTGTGGGTGGTTTATATTCCGGTGGTACAGATATCCATACACGTACTGCAAGTGATAATGATACTACAAGCATCATAGAAATAGGTAGAACCACAAATAATCAAAATCATTTTAAAATATATTCAAGTGGTATGTTGAAGAATTTCCGGGCACCTTTAGATAATCGTTGTGATTCTCTTGTTCTTGGTGGAGTTGCGGGAATTCCTGCTCCGGGATTTTATCTGAGCAATGATACGGTACCATTGTATATTATAAATGATGGAAACGGCGCTTTTTGTTGTAATGCCGGAATTAAGTTTAATAAAACAGCTGTGGATAGTGTTAATCAGGCGATTGCAAGAGCAGCAGGAGGCGGAGATTTACATATACAGGCAACAAGTTTTATTAAGTTTTATGGTTCATCGCTGGATTTTAATCATTTTAAGTCTGCCACCCCGAAAGAAAATGAGATAAAAATACTTTCGGACAATAATGTAATCTATGTGGAAAATGATTTGAATTTCACGAAAGCTGATACGGCGCATCTGACGGTATGGGCAAAAGGACCTGCCGATGCTAATCGCGGATATTCGGATTTGTTATGCGGTAGCGGTGCTATACACAAATAGACGGAAATGTAAATGCGGCCTATGACGGATCTAAAACCGGATCCGGCCTTATCCTGTTCCGTTCTGAAAATGATGATGTATTGGTTGGCGGCAATTTCACATTTGAAAATAAGGCAGCTACGGATAGAAGCGGTGAATTGATGGTACAGGCCAGACAGGATATACGTATTGACGGTGCGACTATGCTGACACATGATGGAAGACGTTCCATGTTGTTTGAAGCACAGAAAACGATAGCCTTTGGTACTTTGGGTAACACCACATCAACCAGAAAAGACTTTACCGTTACAATGGATGGTACGACGAAAAACGGCGACCTTACGATCAAAGCCGGTTATCCGAATTTCTATCCGACTGCCGATGTAAATTCTCCGTTGAACTGGGGTGCCGGTACATGTGCTCCCGGAAACTATCTGAATCGTGAAGCCGACAACTCCACTTCAACAGGCGGCGATATCTGGTTTGGTGGTAATGCGACCATCACGCTGACCCCGACATTGTCCGACTCGGTAGACACCTATATCCGTGCCTATAATTCCATTTATATGGATGGTAAGTTTAAACATTCATTGGAAAGTGCATATACTCCGGGCAGTGCTTTGGTAGACACTACCATGCTATATGCCGAAACCGGCAATCTGGAAGCAATCAATGTTGTTGGTGACAGTGTTAGTTTTGAAATCAGTGCAAAGGACTCTGTATACCTGTTATTACAGGCCGGTAATTCATTAGGCAACCCATGTGGTTCTACAATATGCTCAAGTGATGAGTGGCATGGCAATGTCCTGTTCGGAAATATGAAACCCTTTACGGTAAACCACGATGGTGTCGGTCCGACCTTGATTTCAGCGTCCCGCGATATCGAAAACCAGGTAGATGCCAACATCACCTTCAACTATACAAACACGGGACTGGGTTCTAAAGATAACCTGACAATTACTGCCGGTCGTCATATCGAAACGCATGCCCCTTACCTGTTTGATTACAGTGCGGCCGGCCTGGGAATAGAAAGCAGTATTACGATGCAGGCGGGACACCAGACTTCAAACTGTAATTATTTATTGTGTAAAACAACAGAAGTTGCTTCCAACTTAAATTATAATGCTTCAAATTTGAATACAAAAGACAACACCTTTTCCATGAACGGAGAAGGACATGGAAGTATTCTGGCATTCAACACGATCGATTTCAACTATCAGGGTGTAGAGACGATCCTGATGACGGCATTGAACGGAAACATCGAAACGGATCCGTATTTGCATAAAGGATCAGGTCCAGGTTATCCCGG
>JAITVS010000037.1 GCA_031285685.1 Tannerella sp. | reverse complement strand
ACGCTCATACGATTTTCCCGCAGTGGCGTTCGGATAGGTAATTTCATCGATCATTTCGCCCTTTGAATTTTTAAGGCCTATCGTCTTACTGGTATTAGCTAGCGCAGAAGGGAATTTATCGATTCCAAGGGACAGTGCTCCTTCAGCAACCATGATATCACGACCAGAGCGGTAAAGAACAGCATAGCCTCCCGATAACAATACCACATCAGGTAAAGCAGTTTCCTTGCCATCATAAACAAATACCCAGCCATTTAAAGACAGATCGTTATTAGATATATTATAAATTTCAACATACTCCGTTTCAGGTAACATTGTCAAACCAACAGGATTTGCCATCACTTCGTTTATCAAAACATCACCATGATTGGATCTGTCAAAATCCTGTGCCCATAAAAATATCGGCATAAATATCAAATTAAAAAATAACAATCCGCGAGACATAGTATTAGTTTATTAAGGATTATTATTATCTTTGCATCCAGATTTGAGACCATTTAAGGTAATACACCAAAGGTCACAAATATATATAAAATTTTAAATATTACAAATTTTAAAGCTAAAAAAATGAAAGCGGCAATTGTTGGAGTAAGCGGCGCAGTTGGACAGGAATTCCTACGTGTGCTTGACGAGAGAAATTTTCCGATGGACGAGCTGGTACTTTTTGGTTCGTCACGTAGTGCAGGAAGTGAATATACATTTCGTGGTAAAAAACATGTAGTCAAAGAGCTGAAACACAATGATGATTTTAAAGGTATTGATGTTGCATTTGTATCAGCAGGCGGTGGTACATCAAAAGATTTTGCAGAAACTATCACAAAATACGGCACAGTTATGATAGACAATTCAAGTGCATTCCGTATGGAAGATGATGTACCTCTTGTTGTACCGGAGGTAAACCCCGAAGATGCCTTAAATCGTCCGCGTGGTATAATTGCCAATCCTAATTGTACGACCATACAAATGGTTGTTGCACTTAAGGCTATTGAGAACATTTCACATATCAAAAAAGTTCATGTATCTACATACCAGGCTTCAAGTGGTGCGGGAGCATCTGCTATGGCCGAACTGAAAAAACAATATGAACAACTCATCAATGGGGAAAAGCCTACAGTCGAAAAGTTTGCTTACCAGTTGGCGTACAATCTTATCCCACAGGTAGATGTATTTACTGATAACGGTTATACAAAAGAAGAAATGAAAATGTATCATGAAACACGTAAGATTATGCACTCAGATATTGAAGTCAGTGCTACATGTGTTCGTGTTCCCGTTATGCGTGCACACAGTGAAGTAACGTGGGTAGAAACAGAGCGTCCTATATCTGTGGAAGAGGCGCGTGAAACTTTTTCCAAGACAGAAGGTATTGTCTTGCAAGATAATCCGGAAAACAAAGATTACCCTATGCCTCTTTTTGTTGCAGATAAGGATCCGGTATATGTAGGACGCATTCGCAAAGACTTGTCAAATCCTAATGGACTAACATTCTGGACAGTGAGTGATCAGATAAAAAAAGGAGCGGCGCTTAATGCCGTACAAATCGCAGAATATTTAATAAAAGTTGGCAATCTGAAATAAAAGGCCTGATCTTTTCAAATTCATAAAGGAAAGACAATTTGTAAATAAAGAGGAATATCAATCTCAGAAAAAGGAGATGCGGATATTCCTCTTAAATTTTTCTAATAAGACATAACATTCTTATATTTTTCGCATCCAAACATTTTATATTTTTGAAATTTCAAAAAAGATCGGCTATATTTGCATCCGATAAATCAGCAATTTATTAGCTTATGAGTAAAAGGTATATCATTTATAACTTACTGACACTATCAGCATTATTTTTCATCATACAGACCGGTAATGCAAATTCCAAGAAAAATCCCAATATAATATATATCTGTGCGAGTGATTTTGGTAAAGGTCTATTATCAGCTTACGGACAGAAACATTTCACGACACCAAATATTGATGCACTAATCAATAATGGTGTAAGCTTCAGCAATGCTTATGGAGGCTCTATTACGGCATACTCACGCGCTTCACTACTTACAGGTTACCACGACTGTAATAAAAATAAATGGCGTATTACAAAAGGCGGAGTCTACGCCAGAACGGATACCTCACATCTTCATCAAAACGAAAATATGATAGACGACGGCCGGATTTTTCTTCCGGAAAATGATCTCTATTTGCCCCAGATATTTCAAAATGCAGGCTATGTAACTGCACAGATTGGGATGTTGGGTATCGGCAATACTTCAACCCGTAAACAAATGGAACAATACGGATGGGACTATTATTATGGTTATCTTGATCTTGTCCGCAGTCAGGGATATTACCCGCCTTTCATTTTTGAAAATGGCCAAATGATACTAATTGAGGGCAATACCCGGGCTGATTGTGGAAAAAGTCTTATTCCCGAAACAGAATTTACATATAAAGAAAGATGGAATATGGAAGGAAAAAAAACATATTCTCCTGATTTATTTATAAATAAAACCATCGAATTTATACACGAATTCAAGGAAAAGCCATTTTTTCTTATGTTTAGTCCAACACTGCCACATGGTCCGGTATCTGTTCCCGCAATACATCCGGAGGTGGCAAATAATGATGTATTAACACAAATCGAAAAGGAATATGCATCAATGGTCAAATTACTTGACGATCAAGTAGGAAAAATTATGGCGGAACTCAAATCGTTGGGATTAGATGAAAACACACTGATTGTCTTTGCTTCAGACAATGGGCATGATATATACTATATTCAGGAAGGACGAATGGATAGGCCCTACCATAATATAAAAACCAAGGAATTATTCGATAATTCACGTAATAAATATTACAGCAACAGATCCGGAGATATATTTAATGGGAATGCTGGAATGGCAGGACTTAAATGTAGCAATCTGGAAGGAGGCATCCAGATTCCTCTCGTTTTTTACTGGAAGGGAAAAATTAAAAAACACGTTTGTGAGGAATTTGTGGCTGGTTACGATTTTCTACCAACGATAGCAGATTTACTTGGGGAAAAATTAAAAACAAAAAAAGATGGAATCTCTATCCTTCCGGCATTAATGAAAGGAAAAAAACTCCCAAAGGACCGGTATATCATAATGGGTTCAGAGGAAGGACCGGCAATTTTGACAAATGAAGGGTGGAAATTACGTTATTATAGCGGAAGAAAAACATATGAGCTTTATAACCTGGAGAAAGATCCGGAAGAAAAGTATGATATCATCCTCAGATTTCCCGAAAAAGCGGAGGAGTTGAAAAAAATTCTGCTGAAAGAATGTAATGATAACATCAAAAACGGCGAAATTTACTAACCAATCCGACAAAGAATATCAAAAAATAATATTCTTATATGTTTTACGGTGAAGTTTAGGATTAAAAAAAACAACACCAAGATTATAAAGATCCAATGAAACTGTTACCTCCGAATGTTGACAGATGGCATCCCATGTTTTTCGATTTTCCGGTGATGCGTTGATACCGGAAAAGACCATTACACTCTCGTCATTTACATTCGTAAGAATTCTATCAAATGCCTGCATAGAAAATGAAGTCCCTGTAAAAGAATTTCCCCAGACAATTAAATCAATATGATCCGGAATATCAGCCATTCTATTACAGATATCGATTGAAGCCAATGCATATTTATTAATAAATTCATGTGCAATATCGGCCACAGATAATTCCGGTTCAAAAACGGTACAACTACTTTTTTTTGAATATGCAGTGAGATAAAGAGGATTCAATCCAAAATCACTGCCTGCAACATAAATCGTTTTAGGTTGAAAACGATTGGCCAAACGGAAAAGAAACCGGTGCTCCCGCTCAGTAAAACAATTCCGGTTCAACATCTTCCGTATCGTTAACTTACGATTACCGAATGTTATCTCACGATTGTCCTGTAATAATTGCAAACGTACGGCATTCAACCGTTCGTAGCAATAATAGAGCCTCTTCTCTTCAATTACGTTTGTAATCAGATCGAAAACAAATGGAGAATGCACCCCATGCCCGCCGCGGCAAAACAATATACGGTATAACCTGTTTATCGCAAAAATCATACTTTTCCAAAAAACTCGCCTATCGTATAATTTAAAAACTTATTAAAGGGATACAACACACGAAATTCTTCAACAACCTCATCCAACCAGCCTTCCGTATAAAAGAATTTTTCAGGTTTATTACTCGAAACAACAAAATATTTATGTTTCAGAATATAATCATACGGACAATCTTTCGGAAAACCATCAGGCATCCGTTTCAACATCTCACCTTCAAGGCCGCCATAAACATCTTTGAATTTTTTATTATCAAGTATACCAGTAAATTCTTCGATGTTATCATAAATATCCTGCCTGAGTTTTTTAAGCATCTTGGGATCAGGACACCATACACCACCGGATACAAGCGAATTACCCGGTTCGAGATGCAGATAGTAACCTCCATACGGACTTGTCCGACCACCAAAACCTGTCATATATGCACCAAAATGCGTTTTGTAAGGAGTCTTATCATTGGAAAAACGTATATCGCGATAAATCCTGTATACACAACTTTTCGCATCAAGCCCGGCAATTTCGGGATCAAATGTCGCAATACGGTCAATCAACTGTTGCACAATGCCTACATATTCTTTATGCAGAGCATCATATCGTTCTTTATTTGCTTTGAACCATTCGCGGTTATTGTTTTCACGCAATTCTTTCAAAAATTTAATAAGTTCTTTCATCATTCTATTTTTGTTTTACTATATATAATCTGCATTTTTATTCTTCGACAATCTCCAACCCCCATGTCTTTCCTTTCTCTGTAGCAGGCACACCATGCTTCATCCATACCGGCATTGGCTCTCCTTTTAGGTAATGGTAAAAAATTGCTGCAAACGAACTGCCAGATCATGCATATTACGGCGATATATCAGATTATGTTCTTCACCGTTGTATTGAAGAAAATACACTACTTTATCCAGGCGTCTCAAAGCCATATAATACTCTATACCCTGATACCACGGAACAGCCCCGTCATTATCATTATGCATTATTAAAAGAGGAGTATTGACTTTATCTGCAAAGAAAAGTGGGGAGTTTTCAACATATAAGTCAAATCCGTCCCACAATGTTTTGCCTATACGGCTTTGCTGATGCTCATACTGTCTCTGGCGGGATCCTCCCGTAGCCCAACGTATGCCTCCATAAGCGCTTGTCATATTGGAAACAGGAGCCCCTGCTCCTGCCGCAGCAAACATATTCGTCTGTGTAATAAGATAAGCCACCTGATAACCGCCCCAACTCTGTCCCTGAATTCCAATGTGTTCTTTATCGACCCACGGATTTTCACAAAGCATTTCAGTTCCTGCGACAATTGAATTATATGCGCTACGACCCGGATATCCGTCTACATAATAGATATCCGGAACAAATACAAGATAACCACGACTACAATAGAAAGGTATATTAATCGTCGAACGGCTCGGGGCAGGTGCATAATGCCTGTATAAATTATCAGAATACCTCTCATAAAAATAGATCAACATAGGGTATTTCTTGTCCGGATCAAAGTTTTCCGGTTTATAAAGCAAACCTTTCATATCAAAACCATCCATGGACTTCCAGTTGACAAGTTCGACCGTACCCCAAAGGTAATCTTTCATTTGCGGATTAATGCGGCTCAATTGCTTTTCATTTTTCCACAAATCAGCTGTTACCCATAAGTCAGCGGGAGTATTAAAATCCCCTTTGGTATAAATATATACATCCGAACTCCTGGCCTTGTGAATGACCGGAAATGTTTTTCCAGCCATTATACGTTTTTGCAAAGAAGCTTTTCCAACATTCAGTATATAATATCCGGCCTCTTTTGTTTCGTTATTAAATGCGGAAAGAAGTAATGGTTTATCCGTCTCTATGTAATCGACTTCATCATCAAATTTCATATAGCGAAAAGTAATCTTTTCCTTGCGTCCGATTCCCTTTGTAACTATTGCCGGGGCAATTTTTCCGGTAGGATCAATCTGCCAGAGATCATATTGGTCATACACATAAAAGAAACGATCGTTTTTGCTCCATCCCATCATCCCGAACGGACCGTGTTTATCCGGTGTCTGATCAGTAGCATCTTCAAAATGGACATCAAGCCCTTTCGTAACGCAACGTATGGTCTTATCCGTCACTGAATATATATACCACTGATAATCATCACGATCAAACCATGTAATGTATCTTCCGGTAGAAGAGATGGAGGGGCGGGCAGACAATGCTTTAGCTACAAGCGTACGTTCACCCGTTTTTGTGGAAACTACATAGATGTCATTCCGCGAATACCCGGTCCATTGACTTTCTATCCGATAACCTTTCGTTGTCGTACCTAATACATATTCTTCGTTTCCACGATCAGAAACGGTCATATTTTCAAGATCCGTCGCTCCTAACCGGATAAAACGGCTTAAATCCGACACATCATATACACAAAGATAAGAACGGTTCAAATCGTCTTTTAACTGCTTCAACTGTGTCGGCTGAATATAATCATCCTGATAATGCCATATATCAAGTTTCGCCAGTTCACTTTCATCCATCGTCGTATCTTTCGGAGTGATAACCGGTGATATGCCGAAATACAATTTACGACCGTCATCGCTGAAAGAAACACGACTGAAACTATTTACCGCCCAATTTTGAGGCATTTGAGGAGATAATGTATCGGCAATCAAATGAACAACCGGATCCGCCGTTTTGGTATAATAAAGATTATAGACCTTCGGATCTCGTTTGGTCGTATCGGTAGTTGCAAAAAAGGCGAACTGCGACGCTCCTTCATCAAACGATTGCAATTTATAATCTCCTTTGCTTTCCATCAGGGCGATCGATTTACGTATTTTCGTATCATAAAGAAATACTCCCGGAATAGATGCGCTATCCTTTTCCAACGGTTTTGTCACATAAGAAAGATATTTCCCGTTTTTACTCACGGTATAATTATCTACATACGGAATTGTATCTGAAATTCCGGATTTGAAATAATATAAAATCAAATACTCCGGTTTTTCATCTTTTTTATACTTTGCCGTATCTTTAGGCATACGGGTCATGTATGCAAAAAAATCAGATGCTTTTTCCGGCATTTTGTATGACTTCACATCCGGTATTCTTTCTATATTCTGTGTACCCAGCTGAAGCCATCCGAGGGAATCCGTCGGTTGCTCATCCGCCTTCTTCTTTTTCTTACGGGCATCTTTTTTTTCTGCCTGTGTAGGTTTTATGCGAAATACGACATAACGCGAATCATCTGTTATCAGAGCATTAAAACCTCTGTCTATATGCACAGCAGCCTGCGTTTTGACATTCATCACATAAAGCATACTATCGCCATCCTGGGGCGCGACATTATAAACGGAATAATTACCGTCATTACTGATCGACACCTGAAGGATACTCTCCCAAGAGTCATAAACACTGTGATCGAGTGGTTTTTTCTGCGCATTAACGCTGACAGCCAAAAACACAAACAAAGAAACAATCATGTTCCTATTTTTCATAATCCGTACATTTATTCTATTAATCTGCATCCAATGCTTTGATTGTACAAAAATAACATTTTGTCTTGTTTTTATAAAAGTTATCCTGAAAAAATACTATTTTTACCTTTACAAATACAATAATACGGATTAACAAACAACACAATGGCAAGTAATGACAAAGCAAAAAATCTGCAAGCCGACAGGCTTACAATTGATAAAAAAGATACAAAAACCGAGACGGCGCATTCGTTTAAAACGGAACATCATCCGTTAGAACCTTTTCTTCCGGAAAACGCGAAATTACTCATGCTGGGAAGCTTTCCTCCTCCTCCGGAACGATGGACTATGAATTTTTATTACCCTAATTTTCAAAATGATATGTGGCGAATTTTCGGAATCATATTTTTTAATGACAAAGATCATTTTGTCGCCGGCAACGGAAAATCATTCGAAGAAGAGCGCATACGACAATTCCTCACACATAAAGGCATCGCATTATATGATACTGCCGAAGAAATAATACGTCAAAAAGGAAATGCTTCCGACCAATTCCTGGAAATAGTAAAACCTGCCGACCTGAAAAAAATAATGTCGCAATTACCGGCATGCGACATTATTGTAACTACAGGACAGAAAGCGACTGAAACACTCTCGGAAATCATTGGTATTGAGCAAACAGCTCCTGTTTGCGGATATGTCGACACAAACTTTATGGACCGTAAACTCAGATGTTACCGGATGCCGTCTTCTTCCCGCGCGTATCCCAAGTCGTTGATTGACAAAGCTGCAGATTACCGTAGGATGTTTTCCGATGCAAATCTCTTATAAATCCTTGTCAATTCAAACCGTGCAAATTAATCACTCTCCGGCTTCTTTGCGGAAGCTGTCCCACTAAACGAAATGGATTGGCGATTTTCAGATGTCACATTAATTGATGATGAACCGTTAGAGAAGATATCGATCCGGTAAACAAATTGATCTTCATCTGTTTTAATATCTTATGTAAAGCTTTACATAATGTA
>JAITVS010000370.1 GCA_031285685.1 Tannerella sp. | reverse complement strand
CAAAAGTAGAGTAAGAGGAAAATGTTTCCAGGTCTGTGGATTCCATTTCGCCGATGTTTTTTATGGATGCACCGAAAAAAGTCTGCTCCAGTCTGTTTTTTTCATTCACTTTAAGCAGCAGGCATGTATTCTTGGTCGTTATCGGAATATATTTAACCGCTCCGGCGGAGGAGAAAAAAGAACATGCAAAAGAAAGCAAAATGATAAATTTATAGTTCTTCATGACAAATAAATTATATTGGTTTAATTTATTACAAAGTTAGTCCTGTATAAATTTAAAAAATAGATATAAACTTGTCAAAAAATCGCACTTTTGGAGAATAAAACCCATTTGTAGTGTGTCAATTCATGATTTCTTTTATTTTATGACGCATTTATACTTTTTATAGGTTCCTTGTCCGAATAACTTTGTTGTTGTAAAAAATATGATCTTATTATTTAATATCAAAAGGTAAAATTATGCGACTAAAAAACAAAGTAAAATTATTTGCCGCCATCCTGATGTTTGTATCGTATTCCGTATCCTATGCAAATGTTATTCAAAAAGAAATCAATACCGGCTGGAAGTATCGTCAGGCGCGGCTGACAAACTGGTATCCGGCAACAGTTCCGGGAGTTATCCATACCGATCTATATGCAAGTAAAATTATTGAAGACCCTTTTTTCAGATTGAATGAACGCGGTCAGCAGTGGATAGACAAAGAAGACTGGATATATGAAACCGATTTTGATGTTCCGGAGGAAATAATGGGAAAAAGCAATATTTTTCTTCATTTTTACGGACTGGATACGTATGCCGATGTGTATCTTAACGGAGAGCTGATTCTGAATGCAAATAATATGTTTCGTGAATGGAAAATTAATGTAAAGGATAAACTAAAGCCGGAAATCAACCAGTTACAAATTTACTTCCATTCTCCGATTAAAATCGACATGCCCAAATTCGACTCGCTTCCTTTCCATTATCGTACGGGACCCGACCAGTCTGAAAACGGAGGTATTTTTGACAAACGCGTCAGTATTTTTGCCCGAAAAGCCGGCTATCATTATGGTTGGGACTGGGGATCCCGTTTTGTTACTTCCGGCATCTGGCGCCCTGTATTTCTGGAAGCGTGGAATGACCTGAGAATTGAGAATGTGTTTATTCATCAAAAAAGTGTAAATACCAAAAAGGCTGTCATTACAACAAATGTAGAGGTGCTTTCCGATAAAGAGATCAAGGGAGCGAAAATTTCCGTGAAAGACAATGCGGGCGGGAAAGTCTATGGTACGGTGAATACCGATTTGAAAAAAGGTTCCAATCTCATTCCCGTGAATTTTACGATTCCTAATCCCAGGCTATGGTGGTGTAATGGACTGGGAAAAGCCGAAATGTACACTTTTAATACGGAAATAACTGTTAACTCGGTCGTAGCAGATAATAACCGGACATCAACAGGCCTCCGTTCCATTAAGGTGATCAACAGGCCGGACCGGTATGGTACGGAGTTCTATCTTGAATTAAACGGGGTGCCTGTATTTGCGAAGGGCGCTAATTATATTCCTTCCGATAATTTTCTGCCTCGTGTTACTGCCGAAAAGTATGAGCAGACGATTTTAGATGCCGCCAATGCCAATATGAATATGCTTCGTGTGTGGGGAGGGGGTATCTATGAAAATGATATATTTTATGATTTATGTGATAAGTACGGTATTATGGTGTGGCAGGATTTTATGTTCGCCTGCAGCCTTTATCCTTCGGAGGGAGAGTTTCTTGAAAACATCCGCCAGGAAGCGATTGATAACGTGAAACGTCTTCGGAATCATCCCAGTATCGCTCTTTGGTGCGGTAATAATGAAGTGAACGAATTCTGGATTTCATGGGGATGGAAGGAGTTTTATGCGGAGCAGGGATATGAAGATGTTGTCTGGAAACAATATACCGATTTGTTTCATAAAACTTTACCGGAGGTTGTTCTTGCATATGATCCGGATAAATTTTACTGGCCCTCTTCTCCGTATAATACGGGTTCGAATGACGATGTTAATAATGATCGCCATTATTGGGGTGTATGGCATGGGAAAGAGCCTACCTATAAGTTTAATGAAATACGTAGCCGTTTTTTCAGCGAGTATGGATTCCAGTCGTTTCCGGAGTTTGAATCGGTAAAAGTATTTGCACCCGACCCGGAAGACTGGAATATTACTTCGGAAGTAATGATGGCGCACCAGCGGGCCGGAAATTATGCAAATCCCCGCATTCATGAATATCTGATTGATGAGTACAAGGAACCGAAAGATTTTAAAGGTTTTCTTTATATGAGTCAGGTGTTGCAGGGAGATGCGGTAAAAATCGCCGTTGAAGCGCATCGTCGTGATATGCCTTACTGTATGGGGACACTCTTCTGGCAACATAACGACTGCTGGCCGGTCGCTTCGTGGTCAAGTCGTGACTATTACGGCAGATGGAAAGCACAGCATTACTATGCCAAAAAGGCTTATCGCGATATATTGGTTTCACCGATAGCCAAAGGCGATACACTGGATGTTTTTATTGTATCCGACAGATTAAAAAGTGTTCGGGGCGTATTGGATATTAAAATTGTGAAGTTCGATGGAACGGAGGTTTATCATATGAAAAAAACAATAGGGGTTCCTGCAAATACCAGTACGAATCTGTTTTCAGCAGACATAAAATCATTACTGAAAGATGTTCCGGCGAATGAGGTGTTTGTGCTGGCCGGATTTACCGATCATGCCGGTGCCTTGTATACAAACCGCTATTTCCTCACGAAGCAGAAGGAGATTGACTTTCCGCAGGCAGACATAAAGAAAAGCATTCAAGCGGTCGATAAGGGATATGAGGTATCTTTGACAGCGGACAAATTTGTCCGTGCGGTATTTTTGTCTATTGACGGCATCGATAACTTTTTTGAGGATAATTATTTTGATATACTTCCCGGGCAAGAGGTTAAAATCAAGGTGCGCACCGGCCTTTCGAAGCATGAATTTGAAAAACAGTTGGAAATAACGTCTTTTACTGATTACATTTGAGTTAAGTTGTTTTGTGAAGTCTCCTGTGAAGTATTTATTTTTACAGGAGACTTTTTTGTTTTGCAATGAAAAATCGTAACTTTGCCATCTGTATTGTATATTTGGTTGTAGCAAATAGAGTTTTTAATGTTAATTATATTGATACATTATGGTGTATAAGAAGGGTTTTATATTATTGGTGTTTGCATTGATGTTTTTTCCGGTAGTCGTTTATACGAATGACGGGAAAGGAAGTTTATTTTCCGGACAGTCTGATAATCCCACCTATCGTCGTCTTGGTTTTAATCAGCTCAGGAGTTTTGATTTTAGCAGCTCTTTGCCTGTTGTATTGGAATTTCATCTTCTTAATCAGGACAAGTCGGGTTTCCGGTTGTATGAAAATTCCGGGGACTACCGGAATCCGAATAACCAATCGGATAGGTATGGCGATTGTGGAGGGCGTGTTTATAACAAGGATGAACGAACAGGTGATTATAAACGCGATTCCCTGGGCAATGTGCTTAGTTTTCTTGGTATGAATTCGAGCGCGCAGTATGGTAAGACGACAAATTATGCTTTTTATCTGGATTCTGCGTATATTGATCGGGGTACGGGATGGATTAAACCTCAGTATATGTTTGTCGTAGATCCGTATATTCCGGAAGAATGTGAACACTGTAATCCGGAAACGGGCGAACAGGAGAAGTTTAATGGTAGATATGTAATAGGGCGTTACATGTACAATACGGCCATGTATTCAAAAGCTGTTGCAGATTCGATGCAGCGGGCAGATGGCAGTTGGGTGTATGCCGATAAATATTATGATGCCACAAAAGGAGGAGGTATTCCGGTTTCGGAAAGTAGTACGGCAAGCGGTTATTTTTATCGACGTAAAAATTTCAATAAAGTCCAGCCTGTTAAATACAGTGATACCCGTATTCCTAACAGTGAAGCTTATCGATATGACGGAAACTGGGAGCGATTCGCTTTCGCATGGGCTATTCACAGAGGCGACAGCTTGTATGTATTGAAAGGCGTAGGGCTTGAACCTATGTACAAAGGGGCGGCGGACGACCCTTGTCAGCTTTGGCTGACACTTACCAAAGAATATGGGGAAGAAGGTAAGTATATTGATTTTGCTAAGCTACTAATTCTACTTTAACAGATTAAAAAAACGAGCGCAAAAGTCAGGACAAACACATTCAATTATTTGGCATTCAAATGATTAATTAGTATATTTGCGGTATGGATAGAAAAGCAAACA
>JAITVS010000280.1 GCA_031285685.1 Tannerella sp. | reverse complement strand
AATATATGTTTCATATTTTTCATCATTTTATATGTTAGAATTTCAGATTAAAACCGAAGTTGAACTTGCGGGGTACGGGACTGCCTGTATTTTCCGGATCCCATACCGGCCAAGGTGACCAAACGGCTACGTTTTCCGCATTGCAGAACACCTTGACTGAGCTTAGACCAATGTGGCTGAGAAGTTTGGAGGGCAAGTTATAACCCAGGGCAATATTTGACAGACGAATGAAGTCCGTTCTAATATAATTGGTTGTCGGTACTGCATCAATATCACGTTCCGACATGCGCGGATACTTGTTGCTGCGGTTTTCTTCCGTCCAGTATGGAATATCAAAGTCACTTATGGTAAGGGCGCCAAAGTGTTCATTATTATAATTCCTCTTACCACCTGTTGCGCCATATAATGTGAATGATAACGAGAAATCATTGAAAAGAGTGAAGTCGTTGATCAAATTGAAGAAGAAATGAGGATTCTTATGGCCCAGGAATTGGCGGTCGTCTTCCGGTCGGTATTCACCGTCGTTATTTACATCCACCATCTTGTAATCCCCCGGAAAATAACCTGCGTAAGCTTTACCTTGCTTTCTTGCAGCTTCCAGTTCGTCTGTCTGCCAAATGCCATCCGGTTTATAGTCGTAGATTGCATCGATAGCATGTCCTATATACCAGCCGTTTCGAGTATCATCCTGTTCAACACCGTTTTCATCATAGTCACCGTAGAGATGAACAATGCGGTTCCGGTATCCGGAAAGTGAAAGGTTGGTGTTCCACTGCAACTTGTTCTTGATGTCTGTGTTTAATGAGTTAAGTGTGACTTCCCAGCCGTTATTGTTTACCTGTCCCAGGTTGGCAGCCACATTCTTTACGCCTACAATACTTGGTAACTCACGGTCGAGCAACAGGTTCGTGGTTTTTGAAATGTAATATTCTACTGTACCGTTCAATCGGTTGCCAAAGAGGTTGAAGTCAACGCCGAAATTGGTCGCAGTAGTCTTTTCCCATTGCAATCCGGCATTAGCCAAACGTCCGAGCGCCAGCCCTGATTGGGTATAATAAGCGCCGGATGCAGCATAAGCCTGCAAAATCTTGATATTATTCATTGTGGCCAAAGCATCGTACCGACCGATAGCTGAGTTTCCGTTAGCTCCCCAGGAAACGCGAATCTTCAAATTGTCTATCCATCCGGTTTTGAAGAATGATTCTTCAGAAATTCTCCAACCCAAAGCCATTGTCGGGAAAGTTGCGTACGGATTGTCCTGACCAAATGCGGAATAACCGTCGCGGCGGACTGCCGCGGTCAGGTAGTAACGGTTATCGAAGACATAGTTCAGACGGGCTAACAGCGCATTACGGGTATCTGTTTCGTCATTACTTGATATTTTAGCGTTACCACCCAGTCCCATTGCATGGTAACCAAGTAAATCAGTCGGGTCGAAACCGGAATTTTCCATGGAGTCGTACCAGGATGAGTATCTTTCGGCATTCTGCATCAACGTTACGTCAAACGCATGCACACCGAATGTTTTGTTCCATTTCAGGATGTTTTCGATAGTCCATGCATGAGAACTGCTGTTGTGGCGATAAGCAAAACCTCCGTCATTACGTGCAGGGCTGGAAGCATAATCGTGTTGATAATTCTTGTTGACGGTAAAATTATTGACGATATTCAATGTATAATTGATACCAAAAGGAAGAGTAAGCATACCCCATATTCTGGTATTTAAATCGTATGTCTTGTCATATTTGCTGCGATACTCACGGTCAAGCAACGGATTGCTTCCACCGTCCTGTCCGCTGTTGTCAAACGGATGTTGTTTCATTACTCCATTTTCGTCATACAGGCTTGAAAATGGAGACATCTGCTGGTAGTGGGTACCTGCTCTGACACCACCTTGATTACGAACGGCAAATTGAGCATTCACCCCGGCGGAAATATACTTGTTGATTTCGGTTTCCAAATTGAAACGGCTACGGATCGCCTCATATTCATCACCCACAACAAAACCATCCACATCAGAATAACCCAATGAGAAATAATACTTTGAGCGTTCACTTCCTCCGGAAATATTCATGTTATAATCCTGCTTGAAACCCGTTTGGAAAATCAAATCAGCCCAATCCATGCTACGCCCGGCCTTGTAATTCTCAATTTCAACCGGATAGAAATTCAAGCGGGTCAACCATTCGGTAGTGACATCTCCTGTCGCATTACTGAAATTCATCCACCGGTTCAATGCATCTCCGGAAAGAGAAGAAGGATTGTCGTAGTAGTTTACTCCATTTACAGAATTTGGATTTCCCCGCACAGCCTGCATCAGGTTCACACGCATATTAACATAACCGGAGCCATCCAACGCTTTCCGGATTTCGTAAGCCTTCGTAAATCCGAAGTTGGTAGACACCGTAACGGCAGGAGCGCCTTTAGAACCTTTCCTGGTTGTAATCTGAATGACACCATTCGCAGCCCGGGAACCATATATCGCAGCCGAACTGGCATCCTTCATCACATCGATACGTTCAATGTCGGTGGAAGAAATATCTGCCAGATCACCATCCCAAACGATACCGTCCAATACAACCAGTGGCCCGTTTGAAGCCTTAATGGAATTGGTACCGCGAATAAGAATATTTCTTGTGTCAACATCTCCCTTCGCACTGGTAGAAAAAGGAATGTTCATCCCTGCTACTGCATTGCGGAGAAGGTCGGTCGCATTACTCGTAAAGCTTGTTTCCCTTTTGGCAGGATCGATTTGAGAAATGGCGCCGGTCAGGTCGGCTTTTCTTACCGTGCCATAACCGACCACTACTACTTCATCCAATGCCTGCAAGTCTTCCCGCAAAACAATCTGCAGCGAGGATTGATTTGTGATCTGAATTTCCCGGCTTATATAACCTATATACGATACTTGCAGAATATCATTTTCTGAAATCGCGATAGAAAACTTTCCGTCGAAATCAGTAACCACCCCATTCGTTGTTCCTTTTTCCACGATATTAGCCCCGATAACCGCTTCACCACGTTCGTCGGTAACTGTTCCCGTAATTGTTTTCCGGTTGGATTGCAGCGAAACGGGGATTGCGGTGTCATTCTTTGGAGTGATCACGATATATTTATCAATCAGCTTATAGGCCATATTCGTGTTTCCGAAGATTTGATCCAGAACTTCGGAAAGTTCTTTTTCTCCTGTCTTCAAATTCAGTTTGTCCGTTGTATTCAATACCGTATTATTGTAAAAGAAACGGTATTCGGTTTGTTTTTCTATTTCCCTGAAAATATCAGTTAGAGAGGCATCCTCGAAATTCAGATTCACCCGAGCTTTTTGGGAATAGGCCGTATTTGCCTGCAAGCAGAATGTGACTATAAATAATAGTATTGTTATCAGCTTCATTTGTAACCATATTTTTTTTAGTATCAAAAGGTTATCCCTTTTGATATAGAATGTATTCTTCATATCTTTGTATTACATTAGTATTAAACAATAATTTTTTTTTGTTTGGTATGGAACCGGGATTAGTGCCACCTTTTCCCGGTTTTTTGCGGCTCTTTCTTTTATCTCATAGGAAGTCCTCCTCTATTATGTTGAAAGTTATAATTCAAATTATCTGATATAAACAATGTTTTCCTCTATCCTGTACTTGACAGGTATACTTGTTTTTATGACTTTCATAATCGTTTCCAATGAGTCGTAATCGCGTAGTGTCCCTCCGAATGTTTCTTTTCTGATTTTCTGATTTTCAAATACGAATTTCACATTAAACGAGCGTTCCAGGCGCTTGATCAGTTCATCAAAAGTCATATTGTCAAAAGTGAATTCCCCTTGTCGCCAGGATGATAACAGATTAACATTTACCTTTTTCAGTGTGGCTTCATCCTTTTGTTTATTATAGGAAAACATCTCTTCGGGAAACAGTTTATGAGATTTGTTGTCATATTCAATCGTAACTCCTCCCTCCAAAAGGGCAATGCTGACTTCTTTCTCTCCTTCAAAGGCATAGACATTGAATGAAGTACCGGTTACCCGGTAGATAAATTTATCCGCATGTACCAGGAAAGGTTTCAATGTATCTGTTTTGACTTCGAAATAGGCTTCGCCCTGTAAAGAAACTGACCGGTCTTTTTCTCCGAATGTATGATCGTATGTAATTGAACTGCATGCATTGATCCAGACAATCGAACCGTCGGGCAGCGTGATCTTCGACCGGTCTCCAACGCTTGTTTCTATTTGAGTATTACTGGCCAATAATTTTTCTTCCGGCCGGTCAGATAAATAATGAATGAACCGGAGGCATAGTAATCCCAGTATGAAAACTGCAGCGTAACGGGCCAGAACAACTCCAGCCAATCTCCATCCGGCCGTTGGCGATACAGCGGGAATCGTTTGCCGAAACTTATTCCATTCGGATTTTACCCGGCTTTCTTTCATGTCGAATTCCAGGCATCCCAGGTCATAAGTATCTTTTAATGAACGGAAATAGATTTGGTTTTCTTCTTCTTTTTCTAACCAGGCCAGCAAGACGTCATGTTCTTCCGGAGAGGCATTTTTTGAAAGATATTTGATTATAAGCAGGTCGATATATTCCATTTTTTCGTCTCATTTTCAGATAAGACGCACAGGAAGGGGCTATTACTTAGAAGAAAACGAAAAAAATGCGATGTTGAAAGAAATAAAAAAAAACAGGACAGGTGCGTAATCGCGGAGTTCT
>JAITVS010000186.1 GCA_031285685.1 Tannerella sp. | reverse complement strand
ATAGCCCTGCGTTATGTAAAGCTAAAACATAAAGTTACGCACTTAATCTGTTATATATCAGATCTAAATTGTTGATGCTTTGCATAACGTGGGGCTTCCCATAAATAATTGAGCTTCACTGTCCCATACCTGCTTATTAAATTCAAGTATTTGCGATGCCGCATCTTGTATATAATGTTTATCTCCGGTGTATAAAGAAGCTTGCGCTAAAAACGGAATTCCCATAAACATATCATCTACCCAGGTAGTATATACTTCGGGGGTTAAACGGGTATAAATGTTTGCGCCCGGCAAGCGAGCTTGTTTATTTTTACCGTAGTCAATCATCCGGTTAACAAAGGCCTCGTATTGGTTGCGCATGGGAAAAGAGGATTCTTGATTCAACCGGTAAATGAAGGGTAACGAAGGAGCCAGTGTAAAGTCAAGTAACGGAGTGGCATAGATATGATGGTTGGCACATTGGAATGCATTCAGTTGATCAACCTGGTATTGGATAAAAAGCTTGTTTTTCAAATGAAAATTACAGAAACCGGAGGCATAACGAGCATAGGTTTCTTTACCGGAAACTTCGGCCAACACCTGCATGGCCCAGGCTACTCCTCCATTGTGGTAGTTCCAGTTATAGTTGGTACCCCAAGGAGCGGGATCAATCACGTCACCCAGGATTTCTATCTTCGGAATGGTCCAGGAAGTGGTGATACCTGAAGTATACATTTCTCCCCATTCGGATAATAGTAGTTTGAAATGATCTATAGGAGCTTCAAATGGACCGCATACTAACCAGGAAGTGAGTTTTGTCACTTGCGCATCTATCAGGGGTAATCCTTCAAGGGTAATCTGCACATCAGGTTTAAGGCTATGCTCTACTGCTCCTTTATCTGGTTCGGGTTGAATGTAGAAAAGCCAGCTTGTACCTGTTGTTTCTGATTGGACCAAGAGGGTGTTATATCCTTTTTTCAAGGATAAAGTTAATTTTTCGCTTAACTCAATGCTTCGTTCTTCGTGTGCAAGCTTGAGGTTTTTCGGATGCTCTTTTTGATATACTTCCGCTCCATTGAGCCAAATCAAACAGCGATCATTGTGATCAAGCTGAATATCCAGTTCTGTATTTTCGGATGCGTAAACAGTCGTCAGTGCATAGGCTATTCCGGGTTTGCCCAACCCAAACGTTCTTCCGAAATCGACAAATTTGAGATGATTGAATGTTTCGCGGTTTGGTGCTACCACTAATCTGTTTTTAAAAGGTGTAGTACGAATAAGTTTGTCTCCGATGGATTGTACGACATCAAGAGGAGTTCGATCCGTAGCATAGACTGCGGTTGATAATAGTACCAGGCAAATTGCAATCAAATTTTTTTTCATAGCTTTTATGTCTACATTATTTAATTCTTACTTTCCGTTTTTCTCCCGGTTTTAAGCGGATTATTCTTTCCTGAAACAAATAGTTTTCTCTCAGTGCGTGCTTTAAACTTTCCTTGTTGTCAACAAAAAGCCGAATATCAGCGGTGTAGTTTGTCTGATTTTCAAGAATGATGACCGCCTTTTTTTCTTCGCAAGTTTCCAGGGTTACATGGACATGATCGAATGCATAAACGGTTTGTCGTGACAGATCAACATATATGCCGGGAATTTCAACATAGGTAAGCATCAAGGCTGTTTCCGCCCACGTTGATCCCGGGAATATTTCACCGATGCCTTCAAACCAATCGGTCGTACTGACGCGCTCATTGATCCATCCGTGATCCATTCCTCCCACTGAACGATCGGGATGTGACATGTACTGAGGGAGATTGAAGGCTATTTCTTTCAACCAATCGAGATAACGTTTGTTTCCCGTTATGCGGTATAGTCTTAGCAGAGCCACGCCTGAATAAGTACAAATTCCCGGAGAGCCGTGTTTGTTCTGGGTATTTGCAAATACGGCGCCTGTAGTATGCATGTCGAGTTGGCCAAAGAGACATGTTTCGGGAAAACGATAATCGTACCCCATGACCCATGTAGAGAACTGGGCAGCCATGTCTTCGGCATAGTTCAACCATTGCGGATTACGGGTTACCTCATGCAAAAGAGCAAACGATTCAAGCATGGCATAGGCTGATTCACTGTCCGGATTCTGCAAAGCATCGCCTGGCCCACCGGAGGTAATTCCTTGGGAAACATATTCATCGTACATTTTTTTTGCAGAAATTTCTGCTATTTCCTGATAGTGTTTATTTCCAAAATAATGTGCAGCCAGCACCATTGCAGCTGGTACGATGGCTCCGGAGGTAGAACCCCCGACCATGATTTCACCCGTCACATTATCAACGAACTGGCCGAATTGCCGCTCTTTCTTCCATAAACGGACAAAAGCATCAGCGACCTGCTTTGTCCCTTCTTTCCAGGACGGTTTAACTTCAATTCCTTTTTGTTCCATCAACATCAGTTGTTTGATAATATAGTATAAGCCGTCGCCGCTCTTACGGATCAGATGCCAGTTTTGAGTGTGTGGCTTACGGATATCACCACCATACCATTTATTTCCCTTTTCTCCCGAGTCCCAGAAAAATCCTGAAGGAGCCACTCCATCCGGAAATAACCAGTCGAAATTGCGTTTCACATTTTCTTCGGTTTCTTTTCCACCTGCAAACAATAGCGGATAGGTCGAAATCATCCCTCCTGTCCAGCCGATCTGCCAGTCCTGTAAAAACATATTTCGCATACCTACCGAATAGTAGCCCCATTCAGGGACAAAATTCTGCGTATTGAATTTTTTCTCCTGTATGGAAAAACAACCGGAAAAAGGAAATCGAGGCACAAAAGATGGTTTGCCCACTACGTCCTGACGTATCTGTGCATAAAAATCAAACAGATCCTGGAGGCATGATGCCTCTTTCCGATATAGCCTGAAACGAAACGAAACCAGGTCACCTTCCTGAAAATCTGCGGGAATATCAGGAGTAACATCCATATTATCCGCAATATTATATTTGTAATATTCGCGAACCAACGGACTACAAAGCGAAATAACGGCTTGGCTACGCCCCCTGTTTTCTTCTATATTTACCCCATAGTCTCCCCATTCGTTTGCTTGTTCGGTTAATAAAAAAAATATTCCGGATTGTTTCATGCTATAAAATCCGATAGACGGAACAGCCATGGATCCCGAACGTTCCTGAATCCGGGAAAAACCATTACCCACATCCAAACGGGGTACATCGGTAATGATGGTTCCGATATCCTTTCCGATATCTTTAGGGTCAAGTAACTTAGGTGAATAAGCTATTCTGCGCCACGGGAAGCGATTCCCGTTATATGCTGCCGCAGGCATCAATACATAGTTATCTTTTGCCCATTGATCAAAAATAAGTTGAATACTTACATTGGCGGCCGGTTCATTTCCTTTTTCCAAATAAAAAACAGCATGCACTTCTTTATATTCATCGTGCTCGTTTACCGTGGTTTTTATTTTCCACTCTGCACTTTTGGTTTTGATGATGCACCCATCTTCGGCAGGCGATTCCTGTCGTTGTACTAACTTGTTGAAATAGTTATAATCGTATGTGTTGACACAAAATTTCATACGCCAACTATCATCAGTCCCCGAAAAAGCTGACAAGCTGTGTAAAAGCAGAACAATAAATAAAATTTTAAAATTCATATGATACCTGTTTTTTTTAACACTAATATGTATACCTTCTTCTAAGGATACTGCATCTGATACTTCATCTGACCGGCTTCAATCTGTAATTTTCCATCCTTCATATACACTTCTCTTCCGTTGAATAATGGACATGAGGTATGGAAATCAACGGCTTCGCCATCGATTTGAAATCCGGGAATTTTTCCGAATCCTTTGCCTGCGGGCCAGTCGGGCTGGCGAAAAGGAGGTGAGGTCATAATCGACTGTTGTTGCGTTGTTCCGTATCCCCAGTCAAAAATGGGCTCGGTAAATGTGCCATCGTCGTTATACATTGCTTCTATGCAAAAACCGCTGATTGAATGATAGTTGATTTGCCGATCGAGACATTGCAAACGATTTTTATTTCTGACCTCAGCGCAAAGTAGAGCGAATGTGGAATAAGCCGTTTTTTCAATTACTTCCGCAACATATCCGCAAAGCTTTCCTAAGGAGGCTTTATCGGCAATAATAAGACGGTTTTTTAGCATACTATCACTAACCGAAATGAACTGCGGGTTGTTAAAGAAGTGAATGACCAGAAATACTGTTTCCAGATCTGCAATCAGTAATTGTCCTTCTAATACATAGGATGTTTTTGGAATATTGATAAACGATGCATTTTCAAAATTCAATTGTTCGGCAGGTCGTTGGGTTACAACATTATTCTTTTTAACGCCCGGAAATCGTTTTTTGTAATCTTGAGCCCACAATATACGCCATTGATCAACAATCTGGTGCACCCGGCAAGTCAGGTTTTTGACGTCAACAGGTGTAAGGGTCATCTGGATCAATACATTTTTATGCTGTACATGTTGTGTATAAGGAGTTTTTGTTTTTCCGGACCATTCATTGTAATAGAACGAATTACCTCCTATTTCATAAGGAAGCCGATTCTCTCGCCTGACCACCATCCGCCAGGGAACAATTTGTGAAGTGGCTCCCGTATATCCGCCATATCCGGAAATACAACTGCCTAACGTATAATTCTTCCCTATATAAAAAAATTGCCGGACATAGCAGGGATCTTCAAAAAGATAGGATGGACGTGTCTGTGTATACCATGAATCTTCCAGGTGATTTTTGCGGGCTAATGCGATCATGGCCGGATGGGGACGATAAGTAGAAAGAATAGCATGTACAGACTGGATAACCTGAGAGCCATGCATTCCCAAATCACCGTACGCATCGGATCCGAACCACAGCCAACAGAGGTAATTGGTGGCATTACGGTTTACATCTGTGACACCGGCCCCACGCATCTCTACTCCGCCGGTTGTACCCCAGCTGTAATGCAAAGCCATTTCGGCCGTATAAAAATCAATCACCGCCTGTGCCGCTTTTTTCACAGCCATATCATCGGCAAAATCATACAAATTTAACCACGAAATAATGCTATAGGTGTGGTATATACTGGAATTCCACTCACCTTCGCCATGTGTATAAAGTCCTTTGGCCCATTTCAGCACCCATTCCTTCATCATCTCATACTTATACGCAGCCTCTTCTTTTTTATGAGGAAGGTATTTCAGGGCTGCCTGAGCAATTAACAGGCCGGAAGTACGTTCCATGTGTAAATGATTTTCCGTACCTTCGCTGGTCCATAGATTTCCCTCCAACTGATGTTCCAGTATAGGGATAAATCCTTGTTTTACCGCCGGAGCATCCGGAAATTGATAAAGAATACGTACCAGGCCGACTGTCGCAAAATGAAAAACACCCCTGGCCCCTAAACAGGATACATACTGATTGGCCAGTGAATCGTTTAAACCATATTTATGAAACCTTGCCAATGCCACCGGATAATAATATTTTTCCGGATCGCCAATATCAAATGACGGCGGTTGATAACGATCCGCTGTATAGTTGACAATAAGCTGTTC
>JAITVS010000179.1 GCA_031285685.1 Tannerella sp. | reverse complement strand
GACAAATGTCTGATGATGATATGATTGACCAAATGTTTGAACGACATTGTCGAAGGCAAAAAGATATCAATTATGCGTTTGATAAACAAGAAAATGAAATGTGTTAAAGTAGAAGTAATGAAAGTGAATAAAAACGCGTCGATGGGTATGGAGTATAATCGATACCTCCGGATAACAGACTCGATGTACTTAACGCCTCCGGATCCAGTCCTTTATATTTCGTAAAAGTAACGAGGTTTGTTGCATTAACTGTAACAACAGCGCTGCTACTGTTTATTTTTGACAGAAACTGATGAGGCAGGGTATATGAAAGCGATAAATTTTTCAACCGCAGGTATTTGGCGTCTTCCAGATAGCGTGTTGATGTTCTGGTTGCCAGAAAGGTGGTGTTTCCTCCCTGTGATGGTCTCGGAACCGTATTGGAAGGATTGTCTTCCGTCCAGAAATCGGCGACTTCCGCCAGTTGCTGATTGAAAGGAACCGCTCTCGCATTCAGATTCCGCATGGCATTGTAAAGTTTGTTACCGCCGGCAAAATTGAAAAATACATTTAGTGAAAACGGCCCGTATGAAAAAGTATTGGTAAATCCACCAAAGTATTTGGGTAACGGAGAGCCTACAAACTTTTTATCTTCGGTATCCAATGACTTGCTGTTATTCAGGTCGGCATATTTAGGATCACCCGGAACAGCGCCAAACAATGCAGCCTCTTCCGCCTCATCTTTCTGCCATATACCGATGAATTCATACATATAAAATGCTCCTACGGTTTTTCCTGCCATCGTAAGATTCACAAAATCATTCGGTAATGAGATATTCGCACCCGGTATTTGCAAAGGTTCCCCTAATGCATTCCGCCCGATATCAAGGACCTTGTTTTCATTGAAACTGATATTGAAATCCGTCGTCCAGCTAAACTTTCCGGTCAGGTTACGTGTAGTAAGGTTAAATTCAATCCCGCGATTCCGTAACGAGCCTAAATTCACATACGGATTTTCCGTAACGGAAGCAGTATAGGGTACCGGTATCTGTATCAGCAAATCCTCTGATTTTTTATTATAATAATCAAGTACAAACGAGATCCGGTCTTTAATGAGCGATACATCAACCCCTACATTAAACTGCTTTGCCGATTCCCACTGCAATTGAGAATTTCCCATATTTACAGGCGAGTTGCCAACCACCAGTGTATTTCCCCACACGTACGGAGTGGCTCCGGCACGTGTCAGAAAGGCAAAATCACCGATATCCTGATTACCGGTAACACCATAACCGACCCTGAGTTTCAGATTATTCAAAATATCCGCATCGCTTAAAAATGATTCTTCGGAGACACGCCATGCTGCCGATACGGAAGGAAAAACACCATACCGTTTATCCGCACCGAATTTGGATGAACCGTCCCGCCTTAACGTACCTGTCAGCAGGTATCTGTCTTTATATCCGTAATTAAACCTGAAAAATGTCGATAGAAGGCTTGATGTCACGGAGGTCCCCGTAGCGCTGAAGCTGGTCTGATTAGATAACTGGTCCAGAAAATTATCAATTGTACCCGTTCCCACGGTGTTGGTATTTTCCAGTACGTGTTTCTGGGCAGAAGCTCCGGCCAACAGGGTTAGTGAATGCTCCTTCCACTTTTTCTTGTATTGCAATGTAAGGTCCGTAACCCAGTTTACCGTCTGCCTGTTGATTTTAGTCGTACTTCCCTGCGTTCGGGTATACCGTCCGATTTCATAGACCGGCAAATACTGATATCCGTTTATAGAAGCTACATCCGCTCCCGCATTTGCCGTCAGAGTCAGGCCGTCAATAATATCATAATCGGCTTTGATGCTCCCCATAATTCTTGTCGTATTTTGTTTATTGGTTGGCAGCAACTGATCGATCAGCGGATTGGAGTTTTCTCCGAAATAAGGATCGGCCGTTGTTGAAACGGCAAAAAGATCTCCGTTTTCATCATAGGCCGGCAGATAGGTATGACTGCTGACCAGACGCTGATAGGCTCCGGTTCCCCATTTATCATTTTCCAGCAGATTCTGATCCTGGTATGTACCTCCCAGACTCGTAGCGACTTTCAACTTCTTTCCGATTGAAATATCATTATTGGCACGTAAAGAAAATTCATCCAGATCCGTATTTTTCATAATACCGAGCCTTCTTCTGTAAGAGCCGGATATGGCATATTTATTACTCTCGCTTCCCCCATTGATACTAAGATTATAAGTCTGCCTTACACCGGTTTGCGTACCAAGCTTTTGCCAATCCGTCTGTATTTGCCATACGGGATTTGTCGTATCCTCATAGACCGCCGGATTTCTGTTCGTATTTTTAAATCCTTCAACAAATAACTGTCTTTGCTGTTCCGTTGTCAGGACTTCATACCGCTTGGCAATATTCTCAAAACCGATATCCATATTAAAAGTAACAACCGGTCTCCCGACCTTTCCACGTTCGGTCGTAATAATAACTACACCGTTTGAAGCACGGGCTCCGTAGATTGCCGTAGCCGAAGCGTCTTTCAATATATCCACAGATACGATGTCTTTCTGATTGATCGTCGACAAATCACTGTTAAATAAAGGAATACCGTCGACAACAATCAACGGGTCATTACTACCGGTTACCGATCCCGTTCCCCTGATCGAAAACTGAAACCGTCCGGTTAAATCACCTCCCGTTTCCTGTACCATCGCACCACTCAGCTTACCTTGCAGAGACGCGCCTACAGAAGGTACCGGACGTTCCTTCAATGTCTCGGCATTGATACTCGAGACCGCACCTGTAAGATCTTTCCGCTGCATTGTTCCGTAACCGATAACCACCACCTCTTCCAATACCTGAGTATCTTCTATTAAAGTGACGACTACATTACGTTTATCTTTCACAGCTATTTCCTGTACAACATAGCCGATATAACTAATCCGTAAAACAGCATTAGGCCCGACATTCAACGTAAAATTACCCTCAATGTCAGTAGTTGTGCCGTTAGTTGTACCTTTTTCAACCACACTTGCTCCAATCACAGGTTCACCGTCTTTATCAACAACCAAACCCGTTATTTCATCAGCCTTCCGGCTATCTGCCGGCATTAATAGAATCTGCTTGTTTTCAACAATGTACGTATAATCATCGGATATTTGTTTCAGCACATCGGTAATGGTCCCCTTTTCAATGTCAAAACTGACTTTTTTGTCTAAGTCAATCTTATCATTACTATAAAAGAACACAAATTCGGTTTGTTTTTCGATGCTTCGTATCGCCTCCCTCAGGGTCACATTATTCACCCTCAGGGTTATCTCTGTTTTTTGCGCATAACTATTTGTTGCCGAAATATGGCAAACAGCAACAGCGATAAAAAAAACAACAATTTTCATTTTTCTTAATAAATTGGTATTAGAGAAAGATGCAAACCTTTCTTCAATTGATTTTTTTTTCATACATTTGTATTGCTTTAATTAAACATGAAGCTCTGTAACAGAGCGGATTTTTGATTAACTCTATAATTAGGCAGGTGCTGGTCCCACTTGCCTAATTTCTGTTTTCCCGGCATTCAATTTTTCATATGTACAAAATTTAATTTTTAACACTAAGATTATATAGAACTCGCTTTTTTGTTCATCGCCTTTAGCTAAGGCTGACCTTCGGTTGGCGATACGTTTATCAGGCTCGTTTCATAGGCATTATTTTTATAAGGTTATTACTATGTTTTCATTTTCTGCTGATTATTATCTGATTATTTTCTATTTTATATTTTACGGGAGAAATGATGGATAGCAAACGAAGGATTTCTTCTTTAGGTTCATCCGTTATTGTGACGGAATACCTGGTTTTTAATGGCAAATTCCGGTCGTAAACAATATCTACATCATACCATCTTCCGATCTTTTTAAATATTGCCTCAAGTTCTTCATTATCCATTACCAATTTATCATTTTTCCATAACGCATATTCCGGCGCATCGACATTCGCGACGCGATAATCGCCGGTCTGTTTATCATAGGATACCTTCTGATCAGGAGATAATAGAATCGGTTCCTGGCATTTTTCCATGTAAACTTCAACTTTTCCTGACAACAGAACCGTCTCGGATACAACATCGCTTGAATAATTTTTCACATCGAACATCGTCCCTAAAACTCTAACCGTCATCCCTTTGGTCTCCACAAAAAACGGACTTGTTTCATCATGAACAACCTCAAAATACCCTTCTCCTTCTAATGTAACAACACGTTGCTTATCACTGAAAGAATCCGGATACGAAATTTTGCTGTCTTTATTCAACCAGACCTTTGTTCCGTCAGGAAGTAAAAGATACGTTTTCTCATTCCGAACAATTGTTTGATTCACAACTGTTTGAAAAGATTCATTTTCCCACCTTCTGCTGCCTAACATATACATCCCCACTGAACATACAATCAATACGGCTACGGATGCTGCATATTTAAGAATCCGGACCCAAGTTCTCTTTTGCTGCCCGGCATCTTCATAATCGTCCACATTCTGTTTAAACCGGCTGAACGCTTCCTGACTACCCGAAGTTTCAGACAATACGTTTCCGGTAGTAATCCATAAATCCCGGATTTCATGAAATTCGTTTTTATTCGACTCATTTTCACGAATCCATTTCAAAAGAGTTTGTTTTTCTTCATTGGAAGCTGTTCCTTCCAGATATTTCAGAATAAGATACTCCATGTCTTTCAATTATTGTTTTATTATATCACAAAACAAAAAGGCTTTCCCCTTAGTCAAAAACAGTAAAAATTGCATTTTTCACAAAGGTTAACACAATAATCAGCCTAAAAGGTAAAACAGCCAGTCGCTCTTTATTCACAGAATGCAAACCGGCAAACAATGCATTTTATTTTGATACAATACGAGAAGTAAAAAAACGTCATTTTCACCTACTTTTAATCCTTAAAATTGAAAATAGC
Source organism: Tannerella sp. (assembly GCA_031285685.1). Classification (GTDB taxonomy): domain Bacteria; phylum Bacteroidota; class Bacteroidia; order Bacteroidales; family Tannerellaceae; genus Tannerella. The sequence goes on along the minus strand of JAITVS010000179.1, from coordinate 1,524 downwards.
CTACATTTTGAAATGAAACACAAATCCTGATTGTCCAACAGTTTTTCGTCGTTGGCGAAAACTTCGTTGGCGTTGACAAGTGATTTCAGGTCTTTGCCTATTCACTCAATAGAGCAAACAGCTTCATGTTTGTTTATTCATTCAAGCATAAATTTTTTAAATTATTATTGATAATCAGACCAAAGTTCTGTTTTATGCCGAATAATGGGATTTAAAATCAAACTAACTATCCTTAATCACATTCTTTGTTACAAATTCTTCAAAGAAAATATCCCGGTAAGTACTTCCGATAGGGATTTCAAATGTTTTGATAAAAACATCGTTATTGTCAAACGAATCAATATGCAGGGTATTTACAATATAGGACTTACTTACCCGTAAAAAATCTGTTTTCGGTAATTGTTTACCGATAGTCGCCAGATTCATGTGAGTAATAATCTTTTGTTCCGGTGTCTGAATAACAACATAGTCTTTCAGGCCTTCTATAAACAAAATGTCTTTGAATAGAATTTTATAGTACCGTCGGTCGGACTTCACAAATAGTTGCTCCGGGGTAACTGCTTCCACACTGCTTTTTTGTGTACCGGATGAAAGTAATGCAAGATAATCACGGGCTTTTTCAACAGCCTTCTGAAAACGTTCCAATTCGATAGGTTTAACAAGGTAATCTATTGCATCAACCTCATAACTATCTATGGCATATTCCGAATAGGCAGTTGTGAAAATCACCAACGTATTGTGTTGGATGGTTTTGGCAAACTCGATGCCGTCAATACCCGGCATCCGGATATCTAAGAACACTAAATCTACTTCATTTCCGGACAGGATTTTTTCTGCTGATGCAGCATCCGCAAAGCTACTCAACAGTTTCAATCCAGATGTTGCTTCCACTAACAATCGTACGGCTTCCCGTGCCAATGGTTCGTCATCTATAATAATGCACTTCATAATTTTATCTGCAATTTGACGGTATATGTTATTTCATTTTCAATAATATTCAGCGTATAGTCTTTCCCATACAATAATTTCAAACGCCGTTTGATGTTGGCTAACCCCAATCCCCCACGCCCGTTTTTTTTCTGTGGCCTGGCGGGTTTGGAATTGACACAAACAAAATACAGGTTGTCATTCATCACTTCAAAATACAGGTGTACATAGGATAATTCCACACTATCATTGTTGTGTTTAACAGCATTTTCGACAAACGGGATAAAGAGTAATGGTGGTACGGAAATCTTACTGATGTCGCTTTTTACAGATACTATAAATTCAAATTTATCCCTGCGAATCTTTTCCAGGTTCAGGAAATCGGTGAGAAATTGAATATCTGCTTTTAAATTGACTTGTTCTTTACTACTATCATTGATTTGGTATTTCAACAGGTCTTTCAGTTTAGCCAGTATTATGGGTCAGTCCGAAAACCCGGTTGCAGTAACTGACTTGGTTGTATAATTGCTTACCTTTGGCTGATGAAACATTGGGAAGTATTAAAGACGGTGTTTCCTGAGGTAATCACCGAAAATT
>JAITVS010000172.1 GCA_031285685.1 Tannerella sp. | reverse complement strand
CTCGATATCACTGTGATCGCGGGGTGCGATCTGGATGGTGGTGTTATATCGCAACACAAAACCGGTTACGTTTGCTGTGAAACCCTCCGCAATTGTCGTGTCCAACGTGCGGAACTGGTTACGGCACTCCATCACGTCGTCGCCTTGAGAGATGTTGATGTTATTGGTGGCAGTTGTGGTGAATGTACCCGCTGCGAAAGTGACTTCCGACAATGTTACCAATTCAGATTCATATAGATCGTAATTAGTAGCCAATTCGCTGATCGTTGCGGCAATGGGCGCATATACATCGTTATCGGATGAGATTGCCACACAATCCACCGTGGGAGTCGCTTGCAACAGGCCGTTGTAATTGGTCAGTGTAAAATAAAAATTGGTGATCTTGTCGCCTGTCGTGAGAGCCGACGTGATAATACCCTCATGATCGTCGATCACGAGAGCTGCAGTGCCGTCTTGGATATACTTTTGATTCCGGTTTGCCGCAGTGAAAGTAACCACAGCCTCTCCGATGTATTTGTAAACGGTTGCGCCGGTTTCCGCTTCCCGTGCAGCCGCCAGCGTTGTGAATTGACGATCTGCGGGAACGCCGTAGACAAGGGTTACGGTTGTGTCTGCCATGCTGTTGCCCGCCAGATCTTCCATATTATGGATAGCGAGGCTGTAACTGTTGTCGATTGCGAGTGCGGGGGTAATGGTCAAAGTTACGGTGTTATCGGTCGCTAAAGTTGCGCTGCTCACGGAATACCCTCCTGTAAAGTTGTAGTTTGTAGTAAGTTCCGCCGCTGTCGTATTCAATACTTCACTAAAGGTGATGGTAGCATGGGTGGAATCAATTACCGCACTATTGGTTACATAGGGTGAATATGTGTCATCGCCGGCTGGAGTACCGTTGATTTGGATGTTGTCGAGGCGGTTGTTGCCGTTGACCGAATTGGCTCCATCCACTGTTAAGCGGAGGTAAACAGTAGACTGGTCATTGATGACTGAAAATGCAGAGAGATCCACCGTTGCAAGGGCAAACGAATTGCTTCTCGATGCCGTATTGTTTCCATCGATAGTGGTGAAATTGGCCCCATCCGTGCTGTATGCCCACACATGGCTGTCAAAACCGGTAGCTGTTCCTCTAGTGGCAAAAGATAACACAATGTTTTGATATCCTGTGGTGGAGAATTTCAATACGATACTGCTCCCATTGATGGCGGAATCGGCGATGGTCAAAGCCATGCTGGCATAGGTGGTTGTTCTGGGATCATTTAAGGTACTGCCGGTAAAAACGGTGATGTCGGGATTGATTGATGTGCTTGTTAACAAAGAAGAACCATTCGATCCATTAGCATAAATGCATGCCGTTCCGGTTTGCAAACCTATATCGGTATTAGATGGGATTATTAAAGGCGTGTGAGGAGCGGCTGGCAAATCGTCAAACGTCCAAGTTGTCAATAATGTTTGCTGGGCAAACAGCGAGCCGGTCAATACAACGGCCAGTAAGGTTAAGAGTAGTTGTTTTTTCATGTTTTTTGGTGTGTTGGTGTTAAAAATAATCTCTTTTTGATACGAAGGAGAAAAAGCACATTAATCAGATATGGGGGATGGGAGAGTGGTAATATTAATTGGATGAGTTTTCATCTAACTTTTCTTCGACAATGCGTTTAAGAGTGTTAAAAATTGCGTCTAAATCAGTTTTTTTTCTATCTGAGGGACGTAGTTCATCTATAAAATCATGTTGCAGTACATCGGAAATAGCAAGAAATAATTTTACTTCTATGTCATCACGCTTATAAATGTCATATATGTTTTGCCGTGTTTTTCCTATTTTCCGAGCAAGGTCAGCGCTATTTATATTGTTCTCTTTTACAAATGCTTGGATTAACTTCCCTAAATGTATTTTTTTGTAATTCATATTTTGCTAATGTATAATAAGATTTATGATATTCGATTTTATAAATGAAAGGAATAGGTAAATTAATAAAAGAAATTATTTGTCGTAAGTATGTCATTAAAATTTATTTTATAAAGTATCACTTAAAATCGGATTAACCGACCGACATAATTCTTATATTTGCCGCAGTTAAAAGTAGACGATATGAAGCTCCTCACCCTGATCAGTGACTGGAAATTACGAGATCCCTACATCGGCATGGTGAAAGGTGAATTGTGCAAGGCCTTTCCCGATGCCCATATTATCGACATCACACATGCGGTCGAACCGGGCAATGTGCCTCAAACCGCTTTCTTGCTTCGTAACGCATTCACCTCGTTTCCGGAGCGAACGTTGCACCTCATCCTCACCGGAACGACCGGTTCCTGCAATGCCAATCCGGTGTTGATGCCCTATCGAAACCACTATTTTATGGGAGCGGACAACGGGATATTTTCGTTGATCACTGAAAACGAGCCGATTGAGAGAGCGTGGATTTGTCCGACACCGTCCAGTGAAATTTCCATTCCGCACAGGATGATCCAAATGGCCCGATGGTTGTATGATCAAAAATTGGATGGAAAAGCGGAAGAATACACGACATTTAACAAAAAGACGGCACCATATCCCGACTACAATTTTATTGCCAACTCGTTGAAAGGACAGATCGTTTATATTGACTCCAACTGCAATGCGGTGACGAACATCTCCTCTTCCCTGTTTCGGGAATACGTTGGGAACAAGAAGTTTTCCGCCACGCTCGGTTCTCGAAAACAGTTGAAAGTACACAAGTTTTATGAGCGATACCAGCCCAATGAATTTGATATTTATTTAACTGTGAACAGATTGGAGTTTATCGAAATCACGATCAACGGTGGAGCTTTGGCTGTGTTGGCGAGTTTGCAAGTGGGGGATGCCGTTGAGATTAATATTTTATAACCCATGTTGCGCAACCTTGCCATAGCATCATATCAATTATTTATATTTGCAAAGCGATGAAAACTCATTAACCCCCCAATAATTATGGAAACTTTTTTAATCCCAACCAACTTTTCGGTAAAGAACCAAGAGCACATCTATTTATTACAACAAGCTCTTGTGGCGCTGAAATTCAACATTGACCCAAGTGAAATCAAAGAAAGGAGATACGACAAATCCACGATGGAAGCGGTACGATCTTTTCAGGAACAACACTGCTTGCCTCTTAATTCCAATGTGCCGTCGGAAACCATCAATGCCGTTAATGCCGAGTTGGAAAGATTATACAGGGTATGCGGATATTTGACCAATGATTACGGAATGAACATAGAAGGCGTCCGTTATGAAATTCGGAAAACCTACTTTAACGGCGAAACGTTGTCGATTGGAATGGGAATAACATTAAGTGACGGTTCTTTCCGTTCCTATATTGATATATCAAATGAATCCTTAGGGCAAGACGGATTACTGAAAGATAAATTATGCGTGGAAATTACCTTCTTACAAGACGATAAACCGGTATTTACTTCAAACAAGCTTTTGATTGCCGATCTGGAAAACATTTTTAAATTTTCTTCCGACAAGTTGACATATAGAGGCAAGGTTATTTATACCTCTTTACTGGAAACGCTAAAGAATAATAAAATAGATCCGTACATTCTGCAATCAATGTCTCCGGATGAATTAAAAAAACTATCCGAATTCACCGGTATAGAGGTGGAGATATTAATGCGATTAATACTTTCGGAGTTGTTGATGAAAAATTTCGAAAATGTTGATCCCATGTCAATATTTGCTTTCCTGTATCAAAATTACCCAAGTAATATGCCTCTGCAACTATTCCCTTCTGAGGGGGTTGATAAGCCTGAAGAATGGTTAAGCTATAAAGATAATTTGAAAGAGGTTATTTATGCAGGCCTTATGCTGATTCCGGAAGAATTACTTACCGACATACTGTACACGGCTTCTAAATTATTTTATATTAATTCATTGTCGATGGATCAAGTAAAAGGTATTGTAAAAAATATTCTTTATCGACGTGTTGATACTTCCTACGAGTTTCCTATTCTGGAAGGAAATGTACGGTTGAAAGATCTGATTGAAATGGCGCGCACATCATTATCCGAAGAGTACAAAAAAGAAATAGCCGGCTTATTTGTCGCCAATGTACACGATTTCGATACATTCATAGAGGTACTAAACAACGAGGAAAATAAAAAAAGATATTATGAAGACAATGTAAATAAGCTGACTTTATGTTTCCAGGCGAGCCGGGTAATCAGGAATCATATTCCCTTTGTTTCCTTTGTTATGGAGAGGATACCGGCAGAAAAAGGAATCCGGTATTTAGCTATCCTTTCGAAGGAAGATTGGAGAAAATGGATAGAAGAATCTAAATCCGGTTATCCGGATGATTTAAAGGGAATAGAGAAATATATTGAACTAATTTATAACACAGTCCAACGTTTGTACCCCGATTTATCATCTGTTTCGGAAATCAAAAAAATAAAAGGATTTGAAGGATCCGGTCAGATGTTGGAGGAGCTTTTAATCCAAAACCCTGATTTTGATCTTCTCACAGACAAAATGGAAAAAATCACCGAGGGATGGGATGAAAAAACGGTTGAAGAATTTAAAACCATTCAACGGGTATACCGCGTATCTCCTAACCCAACAGTGGCGGCAAAAATGCTGGAAAAAGACATCCGAAGTTCCGGGCAAATCTATTATATGGGTAAAAAGCAATTGGAAGAACGGTTTAGAGACACCTTGACAAAAGCCGAAGTCAACAATGTTTTTAATATGGCAACCGCCCGTTTTACCAATGCCTTATCGGCCTATACGCAATTCAGCAAAGATCTCAGTTGGAACGGACCGCAGCTAATTTCCAAATATGATCGGGAAGCGATTATTGCGGAACTGAAAAAAGAATTTCCTGATATCGAAACCTTATTTGGCCCCACTGATTCCTGCGAATGCGAACATGATAGCTCCGTGTACAGCGCGGCGGCTTATTTAGCCGACCTATTGGCTTATTTAGACGCTCGTGGAGCCACGCAGGGAAATTCCACTTCCGTAAAATATCATTTAAATTTGAGAAGGCCGGATTTAAGTTTAATTTATCTGAACGCCCAAAACACCAATACTGTTCTTCCTTATATCGATTTGGTATGCGAGGTATTGGAAGCAGCCGTGCTCAATGCCGTCAGAAATGTGGATCAATGTCAAAGCACGTTGTCTTCCAAAGAATTATGTGCCGCTCCCGAACATATAATGACTGGCGCGTACGATATTCTTAAAGATTGTATGTACCCCATGTATGCCCCTTTAAATTTATACCAAACCGAAATACGGTCTTATCTGAAAGACATGGGAATTGAACGCCATGGCTTAATGAAGACGTTCCAATCCGGACAAAACCCTGACAATACTGCCATCGCTTCCGAATTTTTTCAGCTTACCAATCTGGAACATAAAGTAGTTACCGCATCTTCTTCTTACACTCCGGCGCAAAGAAACCAAGCATGGTACAATATGGGAAGCGGAGTGATGATGGTAACGGATTTCATGAAGCATAGCCGCCTTTCTGTTAAAGAGGTGATAGATTTATCGAAAGCAACATGGGTGGGAATTAAGTTTCCCGAACTTGGTACAAAATGTATATTTTCGGATAAATCTGTTACGGGAAACACCGCTCAATTCGACCGCGCCCATCGTTTTATTCGTCTGCGGAACAAGTCGGGTTGGAAGATATGGGAATTAAATTTGTTATTAACCAATTCGAAAATAGCAACGCCCAAACAAGGAGAATACGACAATTTAGGCACTGAAACAATATACAACCTGATGTTGTTCAGACAACAACAAACAGTACTCGGACTGGAAGCCGATAGTCTGTTGGCTTTTTACGGCAACATGCATGCCGGAGAAGTATGGGAAAACGCTAAAAAGCAAAATTGTTTATATGACAAGATATTTTTCCGCAAAGCCTTTTCTAATCCATTAAATTCAAATTTGGAAAGCATCAAAGCTGGAAATAATGTTACATTGTCCGATGGAGATAAAAACCTAATTGCCGCTTGTTTATCCATAACCAAGAGCGACTACAAACTATTGGAAGGAACCACAACCGGAAATGTGGGATTAGCATATCTTAGTTATTTATACCGTCATGCTACTCTGGCAAAGGCCTTGAAAATTTCTATCCCCGAACTACATGCTTTATTTCGTGTAAAAGGCGTCGCCCTGTCTGTTACAAATCTCTTTGATCTCAATATGGTGAACGGGTTGATAGACGCTTCCAAAAAAATAGACCATAGTAAATTAAGTCTTACGGAATATGATTACCTGCTTGGTTATGCGTACAACAGTACAATTGATCCGGATAAATCCGTCGGGCTAACCAACAACCTTCTGAAAACGTATACAGATAAGCTCAAAGAAATATTAGACGGCTTTATTTCGCTCAATAAACCTCAAAGTTCTGAGATAGAATCTGTTTCGGGCGGTTTTCGGGCAGTGGAAAGTTATACGCAATACTTTTTAAATTACTTATCTCAATTAGAAGGATTTAAGGATAACGAAGAGATAGAAGAACTTATTCGGATTATAGAATGCCGTTCCGTTAAAACGGATGATGATATAGATAAGTTTGTGTCGATGCTTTTCCCAAAAATTCTCGGTTTTTCTTTAGGGAACGACCTTCATAAAGTAACGCTGACTTCGGCCGGACTTATCGGCAGGTACAATGCCGTTTGCTCATATATTAATCAAATCGTTCCGGCTGTTGAAATCAGGGATAGATTATCGGAATATTTCGATTTATGCGGAGATACTATGGAAATATACCTAAGTTCTTCATATAATTCCACGACTTTAATCAATATTTTCCTGGATAAAAATAAATATGCTTCTCCTGCCAAGGAAATTTATGAAAGCCTGTTGCTTATTCATAAAGCAAGTCTGGTAATAAAGAAATATGCTGTTTCCACAACCGGTTTTGAATTACTCTTACGCATAGGAACCAAAATCATGTTCAATTGGTTTGCTTTTAAAGTTAATGCTGTGGGAACGCCTGTCGTATCTTTTGCCGATTTGGTTGCGCTGAACGATATGCTGGAATTAAACGAAAAATATGGACAAACCCTGGAAGGGCAAACCCTCTTGTCAACCATTGATACGGTTACGAATATAAACACATTCAAACAGGTTTTGTGTCAATTAACCGGTTGGTCTTCCGTAGACTTGGACTTTTTGACAGGAGCAACTTGCTTTAATGTTACCAATATAATGGCTTTCTACCAACCGACAACTTATCGGCAGATAGAAGCTTGTTTGTCGATGAAAGAACTTGCAGGAGTAAGTATCCAGAGTATCTGTAACTGGAGGATGCGCGTCGATGATGCGAAAGAAAAAGAATACGGTAATGAAACAAAAAGCGCGGCCAAGGCGAAATACGATATTGACGCCTGGCTGGAAAAACTTGCCGCTATCCAAAAGCCCATAAGGGAAGCCAAGGCCGAAGCCCTGGCCTCATACCTAATTGCAAAAGAATTGCATACGACACGCCCCAAATGGTTCGACAGAAACGATTTATATGCTTATTTCCTATTGGATACCGAAATGAGCGCTTGCATGAAAACTTCCCGTATTGTGCAGGCTACCTGCTCGGTGCAATTGTTCGTACAACGTTGTTTCCTTAATCTGGAAACACCCAATGTGGTGGTAGATGAAAGCTATGATACGGAATGGCGGCAATGGGAATGGATGAAAAAATACCGCCTTTGGGAAGCCAACCGCAAAATATTCCTTTACCCGGAAAACTGGATAGAACCCGAACTGCGCGATGATAAAACGCCTTTTTTCAAGGAATTGGAAGACGAACTCAGCCAAGGTGATATTACCGCCGAGCACGCCGAAAATGTATTTGAAAATTATTTGCAAAAATTACACGAAGTTTCGAACTTGTTCATTTGCGGAATTTACCGCGAAATGGTGGCGCAAGACGGCACGGAGATAACTAACAAAGGAGGAGGAGGGCATTTGAGGGATACAAGCGGGTTAAATACCGACCGTTTGCATGTAATAGGGCGTAGCCGTTCCACGCCTTACCAATTTTATTACCGCAACTATAATGCCTTGACAGCCGTTTGGTCGCCTTGGGAAAAAATAGATTTGGATATTAAGGGAGATATGGTAATTCCTGTAGTATATAATCGCAGGTTGCACTTGTTCTGGATTTCTACCGTAGAAAAAGCGTATAATCAAAATCATAAAAAAGATGATAATAATCCTGTTATCAGCTATACCGAAACACAATTAGGTTGGAGCGTTTATAAGGCCGGGAAATGGACGAAGATACAGTATTCCCAGAAAAAGCATGTACAAACCGCCGACAATTTCGAATATAATTACTCCATGGTTTGTTCTTTCAACCAATCTACAAATGAGTTGGTATTCAGTATATATAGGCTCTATAAGATGTATGATAGTAACATTGAGGAACTGTTCTCTCAGTATGAATGTACAGGATCGTTTTTCTTTAATGGGGACGCTTATCGCGTGGTATCATATAAAACCAATTTTCAAGCGCTTGATAAAGTAACAGGGAAAATGGAATTATTATCAAAGCCGGATATCAGCGATGGAAGTAGTTATTTTTATCCATGCCGCACCTTCTTGCTTGCTTCGCGTTTATATACAATGCCCACGGCGTCTTCAGAACGGACAAATGTTTATTTACATAATCACGCGTTCGATCATGCTGCCCAAAAAATAATAGATACCCGTAAAAAAGATCCCAATGTATTACAAATGATACATAATTGGGAAGGAATGTGGTATGGTATTTTCCAGTCCCATTTATTTACGCCATTCTTTTATCAGGATTCCGAACGGGTATTTTTTGTAAAACCACATGATTGGAATTGGAAAAATAATATATCCCAATATGGATTTATTCCGTTTTACCATCCCTATACGCGATTGTTCATCAAAGAATTGAACCGCGCCGGAATACCGGGTTTGCTCAACCGCAATATTCAAATGAATCCGCAAGAATATATTCCGCAAAACACCTATGTTTTCGATGAGGAATACAGGCCTGTAAACGGCGCCCATGCGACTGCCGGATACGAAACGGATATTATTGATTTCAATTTGTCGGGTTCGCATTCTATCTACAATTGGGAATTGTTTTTCCATGCGCCTTTATATATTGCCTGCAAGCTGAGCCAAAATCAAAAATTCGAAGAAGCCATGCAATGGTTCCAATCCATCTTCGATCCAACCAATAAAGGGCAGGGAAATTCGCCCCAGAAATTTTGGATTACCAAGCCTTTTTTCACCCTTTCCACCACCGAAAACAGGGCGCAGCAAATCAGCAATATATTAAAAAACATCGAATCTCATGCCAAAGAAGTAAACGCCTGGTTGAACAACCCCTATAAACCGCATTTGATTGCCCGTACCCGTCCGGTAGCCTACCAACGTACAGTGGTAATGAAATACATAGACAACCTGATTGACTGGGCCGACCAACTCTTCCGCCAAGACAGCATGGAATCGAATAACGAGGCCACTTTACTATATATATTGGCGTATGAAATACTGGGTAAGCGTCCTGTGGTATTGCCCAACAACAGCCAACAGCCTTTCCCTCCCGAAAAAGTGAACTATGCAAACATGACGACCCATACGGCCTATTCATGGGAATATCTTTTTGACAATGCATTTCAATATAGTTTTAACCGCAACGAAAATGTGCTGAGTATCGCAAGGGCAGAGGTAACCGAAAGTTCGGCTTTTGCACGAACATCTCATTATAATGTCGCAACGCAAGAGGTTTCTGCAAAAACAAAATCCCTTGTCATAAAGGAAAACTTATCCGTCGAAAATATAAAAAATGCGCCATTGAAACCACTTGCCTACGAAAAATCGTCAATGCTTGTAGCGCAGCAAAGGCTTATCAGTATTCCCTATTTGCAGGAACACACTGTATTTTCCCCCCTTCCACGCATAGATGCGGAACATTTTTGCATTCCGTTTAACGAAGATTTATTACATTATTGGGATACGGTGGAAGATCGCTTGTTCAAGTTACGCCACTGCATGAACATTGAAGGCGTGGTGCGGGAATTACCGCTTTTTGAACCGCCCATAGACCCGGCTATGTTGGTAAAAGCAGTCGCTTCAGGGCTTTCCATAGGCGACGCCTTGAACGACATTACCGCTCCGCAACCCTATTACCGTTTCAGGATTATTGTACAAAAGGCCCTTGAATTCACCGGAGAGGTCAAGCAGTTAGGTGAAAAAATGCTCTCTGCCCTCGAAAAGAAAGATGCGGAAGCGCTCAACCTGTTAAGGAGTTCGCAGGAAATCAACTTGCAGCAAGCCGGTAAACAAATCCGTAAACTACAAATAGAAGAAGCCAAACAGAATATAGAAAATTTGAACGAGGTAATCAAAACTACCGAAGCAAGAAAAGCCTATTACGCCGGCAGGGAATTAATGAATGCCTTAGAAACGGGAGCATACAATTTAACAACAGCTTCTTTTATATTAGACGCCATTGTAAGCGGTGGTTATTTAACGGCTGGAATTTTTGCAGTGATACCCGATATTAGCGTTGGAGGAGCTGGAGTTTTTGGGAGTCCGTTCTTCGGGAGCAAAGTATTTGGGGGAGATAAAATGGCCATTGCCATGAATGCAGCCATGAATGCAATGTCCAACACCTCCAATCTTTTAAGCAAAACAGCGTCAAACTTATTAACCAAGGCCGGCTACCAACGCAGGAAAGAAGATTGGGATTTTCAGGCAAAAATGGCCGATATGGAACTGCAACAACTGAATAAACAACTTACCGCCGCCGAAATCCGCCTGATGATGGCCGAAAAGGAACTCGAAAACTTTGAGTTGCAAATAGAACAAAGTAAGTCCGTATTGGAATATTATAAATCGAAATATACCAATGAGGCGCTCTATAACTGGATGATTACCCAGATTTCGACAATTTATTTCCGATCCTATAAATTGGCGTACGACATGGCTAAAAAAGCCGAAAAATGTTATCGTCACGAATTGGGCGTTTACGTTTACGAAAGAAAGAACGACTTTATCCAATTTGGTTACTGGGACAGCCTGAAAAAAGGATTACTCAGCGGCGATAAACTGATTCATGATTTACACCGTCTGGAAGCGGCTTATATTGACAATAACAAACGCCGTTTGGAATTGACAAAACATGTTTCTTTGGCGCAAATGTTCCCTGGCAAATTGGCAGAGTTGTTGACGAGTGCAAATAATCAAACCACCCTTGGCCTGCCTGAATTTATTTTCGACATGGACTATCCGGGGCATTACATGCGACGTATTAAATCGGTATCGGTTACGATTCCTAATGTATCGGGGCCTTATACCAATGTAAGCTTTATGTTAAGCCTGCAAAGCGCCAAAGTACGGGTAAAACCTACCGGAGATAATTACGATGAAGAACCTGTGGGCAACGATCCTCGCTTCAACTATCAAACCGGCGGCATACAATCCATTTGTACCAGTCATGCCCAAAACGATTCGGGCATGTTTGAGCTAAACTTTGGAGATGAACGCTACCTGCCGTTCGAAGGAGCTGGCGTCATCAGCCAATGGATTTTGTCGTTGCCTGCCGGATGCAATCAATTCGACCTTTCTTCCATCTCTGATATTATCTTGCATGTCAACTATACGGCTTGCTACGACGGATTATTGGCGCAAAAAGCCAAAACCGCTTTGGAAAGTCAATTACCCAATGCCGGCGCCATACTGTTTAATCTCAAACAAGATTTTCCCGATGCTTGGGCGGAAATGGATGCCGAAACAGAAAACAATGCAATGAATTTTTCTGTCAAAACCGAGCATTTTCCTTTCTTCTTAAGGGGCCGGGCGCAGGAAACAGGCATAGCTAAAATTGTCGTTTTTGCTTCTTGCACAGAACAAGGAAATAATCCCGATAATATTGGGCTGACCTTAAAAAAAGGCAGCGATATTACCTTGGCCATAACTCTTAACCGGTATCCGCATGAAAATGGAAATATTTTGTTATATGCGGGATTTATAGATGTCTCTGCCGTACTTGTCGCCGGAAATTGGGAAATAGAAATAACAGGAATGGCGCCGGGACGGATAGAAAACTTGGTTACAGGATTTGCCTTGGGGTGGGGAGACGGAAACGTTCATTCTTTTTCTAATGAATTTGGCGGGGAATTCCATTAATATTAAGTATTTATTTAAGTAAAAAAAAAAATAACATATTATGGCAAGTTTAATTTCAATTGCCCGCCAATTGTGGAATACCATTGGCGGCAAAACGGCAAAAGAATCGATCAAGCCTCAGGATTTGAACGAGGCAGCCCAAGCGATATTGGATGCGGTAGGGGATAGCAAACCTCATATCGGGGGAAATGGGAACTGGATTATAGGAGTAACTGACACAGGTGTGAAAGCAAAGGGAGAATCCGGTTTACAAGGATTGCCCGGCATCAAAGGAGAGCAGGGACTTAAAGGCGACCAGGGATTAAAAGGTGATACGGGAGTTACCGGAAGCCAAGGCCCAAAAGGCGATCAGGGATTACAGGGAATCCAAGGGCTGAAAGGCGATGCGTTTAAGTATTCCGATTTTACAGCTACCCAGCTGGCCGGATTAAAAGGCGCGAAAGGAGATCAGGGAATACAGGGATCTAAAGGCGACCAGGGATTGCAAGGAATTCAAGGACTTCAAGGACTTCAAGGACTTAAAGGCGACCAGGGAACACAAGGAATTCAAGGGCTGAAAGGCGACCAGGGATTAAAAGGCGATACGGGAGTTGCCGGAGCACAAGGCCCAAAAGGAGATCAGGGATTACAGGGAATTCAAGGGCTAAAAGGCGATGCGTTTAAGTATTCCGATTTTACAGCTACCCAGCTGGCCGGATTAAAAGGTGCGAAAGGGGATCAGGGAATACAGGGGCCTAAGGGCGATCAGGGAACACAAGGAATTCAAGGACTTAAAGGCCCCCAAGGAGACATCGGAGTTACCGGAGCACAAGGCCCCAAAGGAGATACAGGCTTAACAGGATCCAAAGGCGCCGATGGAATTGCTGCGACGATCACAATTGGGACAGTATCCACCGGAGCTGCCGGTTCTTCCGCAGCAATTTCTAATGTGGGTACAGCTACTGCGGCTAAATTCAATTTTTCAATTCCGCGGGGGAATACAGGTCCGCAGGGTCCTCAAGGGCCTCAAGGTCCTGCAGGAGATTTCCCTTATGGTTTTGACGAAGGAGATTTTAGGGATTTACCCACCGATTTTAAAGAATTAAATTATGCTTTTTATCAACGGATTAGCAGTACTTGTTATATAAGTTTTTCTGTTGGGCGTATACAAGATCCTAAAGAAGGAATATATAAGACAATGCTTCCTTTTTCGATAGACGATAATTATATGAAATCTGGACGTAAAGAAACAATGGGAATTTTAAGGGGTGTAGCCGGAAACGCCCCCATACGTTGCTTTATCGAAAACGAGTGGTTATGCATAGAACTGACGGATATAGATTTGAAAAATACGGATAGCTACAAGGAAATGATTGATATCATGGTGGAAACATCGTATAGAGTGAAGAAATGATAAATGGAAAATGAATGAAAGAATTGTGAATAACGAATAAATAAATCTGAACGAAATTTAATAGAAAAACAGATAAATAAAACCAAAAAACATCATCAAAATGAAACCAAAAAACATCATCATCGGACTAAGCCTTACTTTTATGGTAATGGCTTTTCAGGTATCTGCGCAAAAATGTAAGTATGATTATGAAAAAACAGATGAATTTACAGGGGAGAAATCCAAGGGGAATACCATGCAACTTAATAATTGGTGGTATTTAGGATTTAACAAAGTAGGCGAGAAATATAATCTCGGGCTATATATGCGTTTAAACGGCGAAAAAAACCTGTATTTGGAACAAGGGGATTCAATTATTTTTAAGTTTTCCGATGGTAGCTTCCTAACTTTATATGCGCGGGAACGCTATGCTCCCGAATCGCAAGTTGTTGTCGCTCTTTCAACAGCGGGAGTTATTAATATTTATCGAGCTGTTTATGATATTCCTTCCGAAAAAATGGAGATATTAAAAAACAATACCGTTACTCATGTGAAAGTGAATATCAGTCATTTGGTTTATCAGAAAGAATTAAAAGAGAAGACAGGTGAAAAATTCCGGAAAAACGCGGTTTGTATTATAGAATAGACCTCTTCGGGAAATAGATGAAATGCTCAATAATCGCATCGTACCCTGAGCTTGTCGAAGGGTACGATAGCCTGGTCATTTCGGCAAGCTCAATGACCGCAAGTATTTTCCAGCCTGGTCATTTCGGCAAGCTCAATGACCGCAAGTATTTTCCAGCCTGGTCATTTCGGCAAGCTCAATGACCGCAAGTATTTTCCAGCCTGGTCATTTCGGCAATGACCGCAAGTATTTTCCGAAGAGCTCTAATAACTAAGAATGAAACCTGAAGAGCAAGAGATGAATAATAGTAAATAAAGAGAAGAAAAAAGAAGCCGTTAAAAAAGTGGTCATCTAAACCTCTATATCTCGTTAACTTGTCAACGTATCAAAAAAACTCGTAATATTGCAAGTCATGAATCCGAACGAAGACAATAAATACCAGCAACCTACGGGAAAACACCAGCCGTGGGCGAACAGTCAGAATAAGGAAAAGGATGTCGCCAGCCAAGGCGGGGGCAACGCTTCCGGCAATAGTTCCGGCAGCGGCGACAGCCGGCAGGCAAAGATAAGCCTGCCTGCCGGCGGCGGCGCCATACGGGGCATAGGGGAGAAATTCCAGGCCAATCCCGTAACCGGTACCGCTTCGTTCACTGTTCCCATCACCATCAGTGCGGGACGTGGAGAATTTACTCCCCAGCTGGCTTTGAGTTACGATTCGGGGAGTGGCAACAGTGTTTTCGGCCTGGGTTGGAACGTGGGTTTGCCGTCCATTACCCGCAAAACCGACAAAGGCTTGCCCCAGTATAATGACCATCCCGACCATGAGAGCGACACCTTTATTCTTTCGGGAGCCGAAGATTTGGTACCTGTATTGAACGGGAACAGCCAGGCACGAAGACAATACGGCAATTACGAGATTTACACCTACCTTCCCCGCACCGAAGGCTTATTCGCCCTGATCGAACGCTGGACGGACACCGCAACCGGCATCAGCCACTGGCGCACCGTCAGCAAAGAAAATATCGTTTCGGTTTTTGGCTTTACCGCCCAGGCCCGCATCGCCGACCCCGGCAATGAGCGTAAAATATTTTCATGGCTATTGGAAGAAAGCCGGGATGCCAAAGGGAACCTGATGAAATTCACCTACAAACAGGAAGATAAAGAAAACATTCCCGATTCCTGTTACGAAAACCCGCGAAAACGCAGGAATACCTACGCCAACCGCTACCTGAAGGAAGTGGCTTACGGAAACCAAACCATGAGTGGTTCCCCCCCGGCAGGCTTGAGCGACTAT
>JAITVS010000103.1 GCA_031285685.1 Tannerella sp. | reverse complement strand
ATATTATAAAGTTATTTTTAGACCGAATGTGAATATTTTTGCCTGAGGATATAGAGCATCACTCGAACCTTGGGTCGTACGCTCCGGATCAATCTGTCCGTCAAAGAACTTCGTAAATGTCAACAAATTATCACCTGAGAAATAGATTCTCGCATCCTGCAAAAGGAATCTTCCTGCTATTGATTTAGGCAAACTAACTCCTACCTGTAAACTCTTCATTCGAAGATATGAGGCGTCCCTCAGGAAGAAAGACGAATAGCTGGATGCCATAGGGCCGTATCCGTCCATATAGATGTGAGGTATAAAGTTCGATGTGCCTTCACCATCCCATGCGTCTCTCCAGAATGTCGGAGGAGGTGAACCCTGATTGAACGGAGAAATACCCCAGGAGGATACATATAGCTTCCTTCCTTGTACACCCTGGAAGAAACAACTTAAGTCAAATATCTTATAGCTGACATTCAGGTTAAAGCCGTAATTAAATTTAGGAAAAGCCCCCGATACGACAGCGCGGTCATAAGTCGCATCGATCACTCCATCAGGAACACTGATCGGATTGCCATCCGGGCCACGACTACCGACATCCTTATACCTGATATCTCCGGGCTTTATCACCACTGCGCCGGCGTATTTCCTGTCGATATTTTCATTATCAATCTCCGCCTGATTCTGATAAACCCCGTTCTGAATAAGTACATAGTAAGTATTCCAGGGCAGACCTTCCCTGCGGATATTCACCCCGTCAATCTCGTCCGCACCATATTTGACCAACGTGTTTTTATATGTATCTAAGTTAGCGCTGATACTGTAACGCACATCACCAATCGTATTGTTGTGGCCGAGTGTAAAATCCCATCCCACGTTTTTCATTTCACCCTGATTTACCGTAGGTCCGCTGACTCCCACAAAGTTAGGCACCTGCAACGTCCGGAGGATATCCTTTGTATACTTACGGTACCAGTCTACCGACCCATATATCTTGTTTTTTAGAAAGCCAAAATCAAGTCCTACGTTGGTAGAAGTCGTCGTTTCCCATTTGATCTTATCATTTGTCATACTTTTACTATAATATCCGGCAGTCATTGTTCCTCCAAAATTATAATTGGCGTTTTCCAGCATTGACTGGTAGGGATAATTTCCTATATTCTGATTTCCTAACTGCCCCCAGGAAGCTCTTACCTTCATATTATCTAAATAAGAAATGCTTTCCATAAAATCTTCTTCTGAGATTCTCCAACCGGCCGACACAGATGGAAATGTACCCCAACGCCCATCCTTCGGCAGACGTGACGTTCCGTCATAACGCACATTCGCTTCAAACAAATATTTTCCTTTATAATCGTAATTAATACGCCCGAAAACAGATTGTAAAGCCCACTCCTTAACTTCGCTGTCATTTGTTTGCGATGGCGTGGGGCCTGCTTTCAGATACCACATGTCAGTTGTAGTATATCCGGTACGATAACCCTCTATCTGTTCGTATTTATAACTTTCCTGGCTATAACCGGCCATCACATTCACATAGTGTGCATCATTAAATGTTTTCGTATAATTCAGCGTACCAAATAAGGTATACTGTTTGGAACGGTTATTCCGCTGGCGGAAGCTCTGGGCCGAAGTAGACGGACGATTCTCGTAAACACCGTTTTCATCCGGTAAAAATACGGCTCCATCCCATGTCGCATTCATTATTTTATTTTGATTTTCGGTGTATTTGATCGCACCTTTTATTTCGGCATTTAATCCTTCGATAATCTTCACATTCATAAACGCACTTCCCAATAAATAATTATTATCGTTCAACTGTCCTCCTCCGGCCACAGCATTCGCTATCGGATTTTTATTGCCACCCTTTGACTCATAGGCATAAGAGGACCAGCGGCCGCTACCGTCCGGTAGCTGAGGGGTCATCAACGGAGATGCTGCATAGGCGCTTCTCATCTGGTCGCGCGAAGCATTCATATTGTCCATATCGGAGTCATTGAAAGATGTATCATGACGAATACCGTAATTCATATTTATATTGGTACCGAAAGTGACCCGGCTTGTCAATGAAGATTTAAAATTAACCTGAACATCATACCGCTCATAATCGGTACCTAACAAAAGACCTGTTTGATTCAAATAACCTAAACCGACATTAAATGTCGTACCTCCCTTACCTCCGTTTACACTCAGGAAGTGCTGACGGATCGGAGCATCACGAACCAGATAACCCAGCCAGTCACAGTTTGGATATTGTGCCGGATTGTAACTCGGATCATTCGGATCCTGCCCTCTGACATAACGATCGATCTCCTCGTCCGTATACCTCCAGCCGGTATTTACATTTCCGGAAAAATCAATGGCTTTATTAACCAGTCGCATATACTCTACAGAATTGGTAATACGATTCATCGGTTCTGTCGGTTTTTGTACCGAATAATTAAAATTATAATCAATATTCAAACGCCCTTCGCTTCCGGCTTTGGTTGTGACAAGTATAACTCCGTTGGCAGCCCTTGAACCGTAAATAGCAGCAGAAGCCGCATCTTTCAGGACAGATATACTCTCAATCATATTCGGATTCAGCTTATTCATATCGCCTTCCACACCGTCAATCAACACCAAGGGGTTATTCCCTGCAGTACTGAAAGTACCCATACCACGGATACGCATTTCCACGTCCTCGTTGCCCGGCATTGCCGAATTCTGCGTTATCTGCAGACCCGGTGTTCGCCCCTGAAGAAGGGAAGTAGTGCTGGGCGCTATACGCGAATTCAACTCCTCAGAAGAAACAGCGCCCACAGCGCCCGTTAAGTTCACCTTTTTCTGAACGCCATAACCAACCACTACAACTTCATCCAAAAGTTGCAGATCCTCCTTCAGGCTTATGTTGAAAACACGTTGGCTTCCAACCTTCACCTCTTGTTTAGTATAACCAATGGAACTGATCACCAGTACTGAATTATCTCCGGACACATCCAGGATAAATTGTCCGTTCAGGTCTGTAATCGTGCCGTTAGTCGTCCCCTTTACCGTAACATTCGCACCTATAACCGGCTCCGACAGATCATCTATGACAGTACCGCTTATTTTAACGTTCTGCGCATTTAGGATAGCAGCACAAAAAAAGCAGATAGCAGATAGCACGCCTTTCTTCACAAACTGCATTAATTTTTGTTTTCCCATAGTAAAATAATTAATTGTTTAAATTCCGATTATTTTTAAAATTCTGTTATTCCAATATTTCAAAAGAGTTTGTTGTCTTGTCTACGGATTCGGTCACAGATAATTTACCCTTTAATTCCAGTTTTATTACTGACGCTATTTTATCAGGCATATCTTTGGGCAAATTAAGTTGTATCCCATCTATTGTTTTTTTATGTTTGACTTTTGACGCGTTACCTAACATTGTGGCCTTTTTCACATCAAACTTTCCATTTACATTCAAGATTCCATCTCCAGGCCAGTCAAAAACAGACAGGTATAAAGTCGTATTCTTTTTGTTGTCCTTCCTTGTGCAACGCCCCCATGGTAATTCATTCAACGGACTTTTTTTCGTTCCGTATATCGCCTCGCCGTTCACGTTCATCCACTGTCCGATGGCTCTCAGTCCGTCAATACTCTGCTGAGGAATCTCTCCTTCGGAAGTAGGTCCTATATTTAATAAATAATTACCACCTTTGGATGCTATATCAATCAGGTTACGAACCAATGTTTCCGGTGTCTTCCAGTTCTGATCATAACTTTTATAACCCCATGAACTATTCATGGTCATACAGGTTTCCCAATCACGCCCGTCTAATTCACTCAGATCGGGAATCTTTTGTTCCGGAGTTTTGTAATCCCCCGGAAAGTTCGGACGTTTCAACCGGTCATTTGTTATTACATTGGGATATTTTTTTAATTCGTCCTGCAACTTTACGGCAAATTCATCCGTCATTTTTGTCGGAGTATCCCACCAGATAACAGCCACATCTCCATAATTGGATAATAATTCCCTCACCTGAGGAACCGCAACATCATTGATGTATTGTTCCATTGTCCGCGTTTCCTGTGCCGGATCCCAATGTCCGCCATGATCCAGCGTATACCGGTCAACCATGGCCGAATCCGGATTCAGCCAACCTTCAGTCATTACCCTCCGGGCCGCAGCGCCTCCGGGATTATTCCAATCCTGAGCCTGGGAATAATAGAAACCAAGTTTCATATCATGTTTTCGGCAAGCCTTTGCCAAAGCGTCCAGAAGATCTTTTTTATAGGGGGTAAAGTCTACAATATTAAAATTACTGGCAGCACTTTTAAACATGGCAAAACCATCATGATGCTTTGCCGTAATAATGATGTATTTCATTCCAGCCTCTTTGGCCAGCAACACCCATGATTCGGGTTCATATTTAACAGGGTTGAATTGTTTTGCATACTCCTGATATTCCGCAACCGGAATTTTACAGCGATTCATGATCCATTCCGCTCCACCCCGGCGTTGCTGATGTCCATTATATACACCTCCCAATATGGAATAAGGCCCCCAGTGGATAAACATTCCAAACCGGGCCTCCCGCCACCATTCCATTTTATGATCAGCAGCAATCTGTCCCTGTACCCCCGAAGGTACAATCAGCACATATAATAATAAAAATAATAGCATTTTTTTCATGGTTCATTACAAGTTTTGATAAATAATGATTTTTTTTGGAAAAATTCGTAAACAAATTTAACCTGCCTGTTGACTTCAGGCTATTAATATCGTACCAAATGTTTGTATTTTTTACCCCGATTATCAAACTGTAAAAATCATCCCAGAAAATAGCACATCTGTTCCAAACAATTTTCCCGAAATAAAAAACAATTCATATTATTACGTGTGCTGATTGTACCTTTTACTTACGCATTTCTGTATTCTTCCCGGTAAAAAAAACGTCAAAAAGTTGCATGTGTCCGATTGGACACTTATCTTTGTACCCAACTGGACACAAAATAAAACAGATAAATGAAATGGAACGGGACCGGAATACGACCGAAAAAAGATTGATCCATGCAGTTGGAAAGCTTATTGCGGAAGATGGTTTTGAAGCTCTTGGAGTAAGAAAGGTTGCAGAAAAAGCAGGAGTCAATAAAACCCTCATTTATCGCTACTTTGAATCCCTCGACGCCTTGATTTATGCCTATATGAAAAAGCATGACTTCTGGCTTAATACATCATTGGATAAACCGGAGACTCCGGATATTAAAACCTATCTGAAAGCATTTTATCGAAGAGAAATAGCTGAATACAGGAAAAATATCGCTCTCAAAAGATTAAGAAGATGGGAACTTTCTTCTGACAAGGACTTCATCGTAGAAATCCGTGCTCAGAGAGAAAAAAATGGCGTGCAATTTATGGAAATGATGGCAGGATTTGTTAAGGTCGATAAGCGACTGTTACAAGCGATATCTGCCCTTATGGATGCGGGAATAGCCCATTTGGCGATGCTTGAAGAAAACTGTCAGATGTATAACGGTATAGATATTCAAAGTGACAAAGGTTGGGAGCAGATAACCGATGGTATTGATTTGCTTATTGATACAATGATAAACGTATGAGAACAGCAAACTTATTCATAACTTTCATCTTTGTTTATATGATAAATGCAAACGCACAACATCCCGACTACTTATTCATGATAGAGCAAGCGATAAAAGCTCCGTCCGGTCATAATACACAACCCTGGCTTTTCAGGATAAACGAAGAGCATATCCGGATATATCCGAACTATGATAAATCTTTACCTGTAGTCGATCCCGACAACCGGGAACTATTCATCAGCCTGGGATGTGCCGTAGAGAATTTACGCATCGCTGCTTCACAAAAAGGATATAACACCGATATGAATATTTCGAAAGAAGGAATCATTACAATAAACTTAAAGAGAGACAACACGATCGAACCGGATACATTATTCAAACAGATTTCCATCCGCCAGACTAACAGAAGTATATATAACGGACGAATCATTTCTTCGGACACAATCAGTCTGTTGAACAGCGTTTTTGATACATCGACCATCAACGCCCGTTTTTATAAAAACGACACGCCGGAATTCAACTCTATTGCGGATTATGTTATAACAGGCAATGTATTACAAATGCAGGATAAAGCATTCACAGACGAACTTAAATCCTGGATGCGGTTTAACAAAAAGCATCAAAATGAAACAAATGACGGATTGAGTTATGCCGTTTTCGGCGCACCTAATCTGCCCCGGTTCATTGTGAAACCGATTATGTCGAAAGCTATAAATGAAAAATACCAGAATAAAGGCGACAGAAAAAAGATTGCATCCTCATCTCATTTTGTTTTGTTATCTACTACCACCAACACGTTGGAAGAATGGATACGGCTCGGCATTATCATGGAACGGTTTTTATTGAAATCAACAGAATTGGGAATAATACACGCTTATATGAACCAACCGAACGAGATCTATGAATTATCGATCAAAATGGCTGAAACATTAAATATCCCCCATGAATATCCTGTGATATTATTGCGGATAGGCTATGGAAATAAAATGCCTTATTCAAAAAGAACAGACATCAAAGAAGTGATTCTGAACAAATAAAAAAACAGGAGACAAACTAATAATAATCCCTTGGGGACTTAAAAACATAAGGAGGTATAAATATGATGGAATTAATTGAAGAATTGGGGCTTTTGGGATATTTACAAAAATATCCCGTAAATCCGATAACGATCGTAGGGTGTATGATAATAATAGGAATTGTCGTATTAATTATCAATGCAAAAATCAAGAAAAAAAACGCAGAGAAACAAAAACCCGCAGGAGCGGCGACGGTGATTCTGCAAAAGCGCAATGTCCAAAATAATACCTATGCCGAAAATGTGCGTGTTCATTCCATAAATGGCAAACCTGCACCATGGTTTTTTTACAAATTGGCGGCAGCAGTCTATTTTCTCCCCGGACAAAACACGGTCGAGATCTATGCTGAATGGGCAAGACGCGAGGCTGGAAAAGTTAAGATGTACCGTACAGAGCCTGTTAGATTGACAATGACCGTATCAGCCGATAAAATTTATGCACTCCACTACCATATTGACAGCCAGGAATACCTGCTTACCGAAGGTGACCGGTTTGAAGATAACACTTTTGACAAGAACCTGAAGCAATATGTGTGGTTAACTCAAAAATAACAAACGGCGCTCCCCTCTTAATTGTGTGGTCGAGGATTTTCATTCGTATTGGTTTCATATACTTTAAAATCTCCCAATAAAAGCACCTCATCTTTTATCCCGTTTGAGGGTCTATCCATATTATATTCCATCTTGCGCCCAAAACTGCGATAGATGCCAAACTTATTGCGAATATTGACCGCCCCCTTTCTCCAAAGGTCTATATCACTAAAGCTTTTATTTATCAAAACCTTTCCATCGCTGATACGAATCATTTCAATACAAAACGAACCATGATGCGTATAGTGCATTTCTGTCCGAACTTGTACCCACTGATCTTCGAAATCGGACAAAGGCAGACTGTCTATAAGTACTCCTTTCGATGTAGATCTAACATCTCCCGTATGAATCACCTGAATACGCTTATTAGCACCATCGACATCGCTACGCGGAGTGATGGTTATCAGCGGACTACCATTATTACCACCCTCTTGGGCTTTCAACTGATGTATATGGCAAAAGTTGGAAGAAGGTTGAAATCCCTTTGGTATAAAAAATTTCCATTCCAATATCTGTCGTTCATCCCAATTCCCGTTCATCTTATACCACGCCGCCGTAGTCTGGCTCTTCATTTCATTACGCTGACGGTCCTCCATTTTTCCACGGTCACCGTCAAGCACTCCCGGATTTACATGGTTCGTGAATTTAAAAACATATTGTTTCAGAATTTTGTCATATACAACTTCACAGTGTACTCCATCTTTATGATCTTTATCGGAGGAATTGGGATGTTCTGAATAATCCCATCCCAATGAACGCATATATTCATGTATATCTGTATAACCCTTTCCGGTCAGCGATTCACATCCTTGCATCTCCGCCTGCAAAACATAGCCAAAAAGTTGCTCTTCTGTCATTCCGGTATTTCCCGCAATCTTCCTGTTATTTTTGTCTTTACTACCAGCTTCAGTTTTCAGTACTGAACAAGAAATGGAAATAGTATAAAGCGGAACCAAAAAAAACATTTCCAATAAAAAAATACAGATGCTCTTCATTTGTATAGAATTTTAGATTAGTTTTATAATTATTTTCATTTTGGATTATTCAACGGATATATGCCATGGAAAAGAGAACCATCCTCCGTAACGCCTTCAATTGTGATCGTATATGGGCCCAGATTTTCCGATGTAAATCAGTTCCACATACAAAAAACGGCTCCCACCTTCCGGAATATGCGAAATGGCATTTACCTGATATCCTTTAATCCAAATCGTATCACCAGTAAAATAGTAAGATTTATCCGTGTGCAGATAAACCTTCTCAGGGGAAATCGCTGCATATTGCCGGAAAATCTCCGACAAACCCATACTATAAAGCGTATCGGAACATACCGCGGTAGCAACAGGTATGCTCAAAAAGCAAGCAAACAGGATTGTCAGGAGACCTATCTTCACTATTATATCCTCAGCATTATTCTTTTATCAATGTAATTACAATCACACCGTTAGCACCTCTTACACCATAGCCGGCTCCTTCCTTCTGTACTTCTATCATTTCTATATCATTGACGGAGATCGCCCGGTCTACTTCGCTACTGCTTTCATATTGTGTGCCATTAACGACAAATAAAGGCTCCGTATCCGCTTCCATAGATGTCGAGCCACGCAGGGAAACCTGTTTTCCATAAGGTCCGTTATTGACTTTAACACCGGAAATATTCCCATTCAGCAACTCATAAACGGAGCTGGCATTCAGTTGCCGGATCTGTTCACGGGTCAGCACATTTGAATTAAAATTCATGCGCGGTATTTTTCTATAATCAATCTTCAATTCCTTTGTCCCGTCATGTACCAGAAAATATTTCTTTTCTAATTTGACTGATACCTCCCGAAGATCTCTAATGGGGAGAATGGCTTCTTCTTTTTTAGTAACATTGATCACTAATGTATCCGTCGGTAATATTTGCGAAAAGATAAATATTCCCAACTTATCCGTCACTACACTCTCGGTTGTGTTTTTCCGCCATACCTTTAGCCCCTTTAGCGGACGCTGTTTGGCATCCATAACATGCCCTTTAAAATCCTGCGAACAGATGGACACGGCCGGAATTACCGTCAATAAAAAAAATAAAAACTTTTTCATAGCTAATTTCTATTAAATATGTTAAAAGCCATTTCAGGCATAAACATCCTGAAATGGCTTTCCTATCCACTACAAACTTATTTCAATATTTCCGTATTAGAAGCATAGGCATCATCGATATACATCAATGGAATATTCCGGCCTCCATTTCCATTCAGGTAATAGAACTCCCAGTTATTGATAAACATACCTCCCTGGCAATTATTAGAAGTTCTTGCGGTTTTTACCAGATCGCTGATAAGAATCTCATTTCCATCAATGTAAACAAGCAGGTTTTCATCTTTATCCACAGCCATCGATACGTTTTTATAGTCCTTTTCTTTGAATATATTCATCGTATTCAAAAGTTGCTGACTGGTATAAGTCGTTTTTTTGCCTTCAGCGTTTGTATGTTGAACAGAAATCATCATGTTGTATTCATGTGTTCCCGAATCATCATCATAAGTCGGATAACCATCCGTTACCTGACCGGGATACCATAACAAGCGTATCTGACTAATATAAGAGCCATTATTGGAAGCATCAGCACGCATATTCCAACGATATTCCAACATACCCTGAGTGCTCTTCGAACCGACGGCAATCATTTGCGTATTCGGCATATTCGACTCAAAACCTAACTTCATACGCGTACTGAAAGGGGTTTGTAGCGTATTGTCGCCAAATTCGCGACGTATATAACGCGTCACCTCTGCAGATGAATTTACACGTGTCTGTAAATACTGGTTACCATTCGTTTCCTTTTTCATGGCATTCGTAGTCGAACCTTGGATTGTCATGGAATAAGACGACTTTTCAAACTTCTCAAAATAATAACTGGAGACATACATCTTGCGCATACGAACTTCCGATTTTCTGCCTATGGATGCTTTACAGGTAACCGTGTATGTACCCGATACGGAAGGAGCTTTCCATGTCATTTCATTCAGTCCCTGAGGTTGTGTAAACTCTCCTCCTTCGCATGTCCATTCATAATCTGTATGCCACAGATCGCTTGAATTTAAACATAACCATACTTTTACTTTCTGATTACAAAAAAACTCATCTCCATCCGCACTCAATGTATCAATCTCAATAAAATCATCATCGCCGCAAGCCACAAAGCCAATCATACAGGACAAAACGATGAATAGTTTATATATATTTTTCATACTCATTACATTTGAAGGTTATTTATTTGTCAATTGATTTTTTTTAGGCCTGTCCAACCAGGAATCCAATACATGAATATAGGATCCTTCGTCCGACAGCAAATTAGAAGTTCTCGGCTTAATCTCTGATTTATAATGACCGTTAAAGTTATTAAAAGCGATATTAGGATTACGGTCTTTCAGAATATACATATTTACTTTTGCGGTATCGGCCGCTGCAAAAGTATCATACCAGGTTGGTTCCGCCGGAAGATTACTATGTGTATATTTTCCTTTCACGATATGGTATAGTAAAAATTCCTTCACCACATCCTTCGGATAAGCAGTCATTGAAATCGGAGCATAGAGCACTATTTGTCCTGACTCATCATCATAATATGATAATTTATGCATCTGAAAATAACTCAGGTCGGTTTCAGTCTCTGAATTTAATGCTTTGTCGGTAGGCAATATATAAGTCACATCAGGTTGCCTGAACTCATTCTCCAATCCGGTATAAATGATCGCTTCGTGAAGCAGGGAAAAAATATCCGAACGGGATGCTATAAAGTCATAAGTTGACATATTCACTTTATTACTCGGCATTCCGGCATCATAATCATACTCATACGGCTCCTGAAAATCTAAGCCAAAAAGTTCACAACCTGTAAAAAACACCGGAAAAGATACCAGCACTATTATCAATTTAAAATATTTTGTATTCATATTTACTATTTTTATAGGATTACATTTAACGTTCCGCATAAGGAGGATTCTGATCTCCCGCCAATGCCCCGTCTGATTCGAACTCACGATAATAAACCGGCCAGTATTTTGTCCCTTCATGCCCAAATCCGGTAATAGTAACTCCTGCTGCCTCCTGTCGCGCGGAATATACCTTATCCATAACCTCTACCAATCTTCCGGTTCGCATCAGGTCAAACCAGCGACAACCTTCTCCATAAAGTTCCAACTGGCGTTCCCCGAGGATAACAGATTCTATCCCGTATTTATCATTCACACCATCCACTTCATCCTTGGCGTCTTTCAGGTAACCAACACGCTGACGCATCCTATTTACAAGATCCAAAGCCTCGTCTCCGCGTCCCAATTGATTCAAAGCTTCCGCCCTCAGAAACATAATGTTTCCCAAACGATACATGACTAATTGCTGCTCACTATCTGTCGTATTGAGTACTCTATAATGAGATTTATAAACTTCATTCACATTATCATATTCACGATCCGGATCTACATCGCTATACTTGATGCATTTCTGAATACCGGAAGCGGAATAAGTGGCATAAGTCAACGGTAAACGGGAATTATTATAATACAACTTCACCGTATCCAACGTATTCCATAAACGGCTATCCGCTCCGTCATCAGAACGAAGGCGATCTATAAATTCTTCAAAAATAGCCTGCGATATCTGGAAACCGTTATTCGTATTAGAAGCGCCCAACTGACCCGGCCAGCCACTATTCGCTTTGTTTTTCGCAAAATTCCAGTGCATGGTAAAAATTACTTCTTTGGAATTGGCAGGATTAGTAAATATATCCTTCCATTCTGTTTCACCCTGAGCTAACACAAAGCTGTTATTATTTATAAAGTAATCAGACGATTCCAAGGCTTTGTCATACTCGTGATACCACATATAAAAATCCGTCAACAATGCATACATCGTCGCCCGGTTAATATAATATTTATCGGAAACATCCGTCCCTAAAAATGTCAGCGCCATCTCAATATCATTCAAGATCTGCCCTTTCACCTCTTCTAAAGAAGCACGGGGTACATTCAAAGTCTTCAAGTCGCCATCCCAGGTTTCTGTGATCAGAGGCATTTTCCCCCAGACGCGGGTACCCCAGAAGTACATATAGGCCCTCATTCCGTAACACTGTCCGATATAAGGAGCATATTCCGATTCAAGAATATTCGGTATTGTCGGATATTTTTCAATCCCGATGTTACAACGGGAAATGCATTGATAAAGATCTTCCCAGCTGGCTTCATCTTTGGAAGCCATCAGGGCATTCATATAGATCCAGGCCGTCGCATAGGTTGTTGTATGTACGTTATCCGAACGCACTTCCCCCCATATTACCTGCCCACGACTTAAGGCACTCTGAAAAGAGGAATAAATCCCGGCATTCCAGTTCTTCATTTCCGCTTTGTCCTTAAAATAATTACCCGGAGCAAGATCGGAAACCGGAGTTTTATCAAGGAATGATTCACATCCTGTCAGTAAAAAGATTCCTGTTACAATTAATAATATATTTTTTTTCATTTTCTTAAAAATTTAGAATCCGACACTAATACCTAAACCAAATTCCCTGTTTTTCGGATATACACTCTTGTCTTTTCCGGGAGCTAACACACCTCCGCCTAATTCAGGGTCAAAACCGGAATAGTTCGTCCATGTAAGCAGATTATTTCCATACACCGATACTTCTAACCGGTTAAAAGGCATACGGGCCAATAATTTCTGATCCAACTCATAACCAAGACGCAGACTTTGCAGACGAACAAAACTGGCATCCTCCAAAAACATACTATTCAGGCTCATCGATTGATTATTCGTCTTACGTTCACGTGAATTCAATGCATACCAATCCGTGATTTCGCCCGGATATTTCCAACCCTGCATAATATATTCAGGCGTTTGTTTGTGGGTATTTCCTCCCCAGGACGAATAATAGCGCTTCAGGTCATTCCAAATCAATCCTCCCCAACTCATGTAAAAATTGAATGAAAGAGAAATGTTTTTATAATTGAAGTTATTATTCCAGGAAGCGAACCAATCGGGATTAGCCTCTCCCAATTCTTTCTGGTCATTAGAATCGATTATATTATCATAATCTCCTCGTTCATCCGGTTTATTGTACCAGATCACATCACCACCACCGGCAATCACCCCGTTAACCGTCATCTGTCCGACTTCGCCGGTATATTCACTACCGTTGGGTAAAAGATATTTCACAAGTGTAGGCTGTCCATTCAGTCCGATAATGACATTATTTTCCGCATCACGCTGAAATACAGGCGTTAGGCGGGTAGAATAATCCTTGGTATAGGCATTGCTGGCATCATACTCATAAACCCCCAGGGATTTATAGCCATACCAAATGCCGGCAGTATGTCCTTTTGCCACCAACCAGGCGCCATCATGGATATAGTCTTCGCGTGACAATTCGGTAATTTTATTTTTATTTTTCCACCAGTTAATGGTTGTATGCCAATTAAAATCACGGGTTCTGACAGGAGTTCCTGCTAAGGTTAATTCAATTCCCCGGTTCTCAATACCTGCCAGATTCACGCGTATTTTATCATATCCTGTCGTATAAGGCAGGTTCAGATCCGACAATAAATCCTTTGTTTTCTTTATATAATAATCAGCGTTGAATGAAATACGGCCATTCAGGAAAGCCAAATCAATCCCAAAGTTACTTTGTGTTGTCTGTTCCCATTTCAACATCGGATTACCATATTTATCATTAGGAGCGATTCCTCCCACTTCATTATATGATCCCGATGCAGTATAAGTGGTAACATGCTCATATCGTTTGATCCGGTCATTTCCGGTAACCCCATAACTCAATCGCAACTTACCGTCATAAAGAATATCAGATATTGAACGCATAAATTCTTCATCTGAAAAACGCCATGACCCTGATATTGACGGGAAAGCCCCCCAACGGTTTTTATCCCCGAAAAGGGAAGAACCATCATAACGGATCGTACCGGTCAACGTATAACGTCCTTTCCAACTATAACCCGCACGGCCAAAGAAACTGGCCATCGATTCTTCATACCCTGTCGTATAAACATTGGGTTGGTCTAAAACCGTAGCCATATTCATATAGTAGATATCTTCGGAAAGATAATAGGAACCTCCAATTTTATAAATTTTACCTTTCAAAGACTCAATACTGCTTCCCACCATCGCATTAACAACATGATCATTTCCGAATGTTTTGTTAAAGTTAAGGTAAGCTTCTCCCGTATATTTCAACCGTTGATCATTTTCGTTGGATCCGGCATTCTTACCATTATCACTTCCTTCTAAGTATTTAGAAGAAAAGATGACAACATCCTTCGAATTGAAATCCGCTGACACATTCGCGTCAAACTTCAACCAGGGAGTGAATTTCCAGGAGATGGCCTGATAAAAGTTACCGTTATACTGCTCCGTCTCATCTCTTTTCTGTTTTAACTCCGCAATCGGATTACGCCGGCCTCCGGACGCATAATAAGGAATCAGTTCTCCGTCCGGATACCAGATAATCATATCCGGATCACGACGCGACGCATCCTGTAACACTGCATCTTTAATTTTATTGTTTTTAGAGTTGCTTAAGCGGATACGGGTAATAAACTCCACATTTTTCCAGGGATTATAGCTCGTATTAACACTTGCATTAAATTTATCATTGAATGAAGTCAATATAACTCCTTTGTCCGACATATAAGTCAGTGAAGCATTGTATTTGAATTCTTTCGTTCCTCCGCTGATCCGGGCATTCACATCGTCCAATGATCCTGTCTGAAACAATAAATCCTGATAATAGTAATTGGTGGTATACTGTAAACCAACAGAATCGGTACGCGCGGAAAACTTCTCTAAGATTTTCGACGGATTGTTCAAGTCGGTAGCCGCCATACTAAGCCTGCTTTCGAAAGCATTCACCTGCGGGATCTTATTGGCCACTTTGCGGAATGAATGTCGATATGTAATATCCACCCTGGGTTTTCCGGCCTGTCCGCTCTTCGTCGTAATAAGGATAACGCCATTAGCCGAACGGGCTCCGTAGATTGCAGCAGAAGCTGCATCTTTGATAACATCAATCTGATGAATATCATTCGGCGCAATATTATCAATATTGTCAACAATCACACCATCCACGACAAAAAGCGGCGATACCCCTGCGTCGTCAAACGTAGAAGCGCCACGCATCGTAACAAAACTGGATGATCCCGGAGCTCCCGAATTAGCCGTAATCTGCAAGCCCGGAGCCGAACCCTGCAATGCATCGAATACGCTTACTGCATTTCGTTGTCCGATTGCTTCCGCACCAATAACCGACATAGCGCCGGCAACATGTTTTTTCGGCATAAAACCGCCGTAAGGTACAACCACCACTTCTTCCAGTATCAGGGCGTCTTCTTCCATCTTAATGGCCATTTTACTTCCGGTAGCTTTAAATTCCACCGTTTTGTATCCAATATAAGAAAATATCAAAGTACTTCCTGTTGGACAACTAAGGCTAAAATCACCATCCAGATTGGTTGTAGTACCGATAGTCATACCCTTCACTGCCACTGTCACACCAATCATCGGCTCGTTTAACTCATCAACAACAGTCCCTGTTTGTGTAATATTCTGGGCAGAGAGATACATTCCCAACGGAAAAGTAAACAATACCAGAACAAATTGTCGGAAAGACAATTTCAATTTACATCTGTGTTCTTTCATGTGATAAAAAATTAAATTAGACTTGAATTATTAATGCGAATCAGTAGTTGAAAACCTAACGAATCGCAAGATGTTTAAAATATTTATTATCAATAAAATAAATGCATTAACATTTGTTCAATCCCCTAGGAATCATTAACTTAGAAGAAT